>JANYDI010000029.1 GCA_025363695.1 Opitutia bacterium | reverse complement strand
GAGCGAGTCAGAAGATTCCCAGGAAGCTGCGAGTAGTTTTTCAAGTACCGGGAGGGCTGTTTAAATGGTGCTCCTTGTCGTGGCTATTGGTTTTACGCTGTTTGTTTCAGCGTTATGTTCCGCCTTAGAGGCTGTTGTGCTCAGTACGACGGTGGGCGATATTGAGGCCATCAAGAAGCGCTACCCCAAGCGCGGGGCCCTGCTGGAGCGCTACAGAGACGAGCTTCAGGAAACCAGCTCCGCCATCCTGAGCCTTAACCAAATTGCCGGAACCTTTGGTTCGCTGGTTTGTGGGGCCCTTTTTACAAAGGTTTTTGGGAGCGAAACTTTTTGGAGCTTCAGTCTTTGGATGACGCTTGGGCTGCTCATTTTTTCTGAAATTCTTCCTAAAAATTTAGGCGTTTTACACCGCCGAGCCCTACACCCCATCTTGATTTATCCACTGTGGGCGGTTCGCTTCACAATGACGCCGATTTCCTTTTTGTGCAAATACGCTTTACGTTTTGCCATCAAAAAAGACCCACCCGAAGCTCAGTGGGACGAAGAGATTATCCTGCTAGCCGATAAAAGCGCTCAAGAGGGCGCTTTGACCATGAGCGAACGGGACATGATCCTCAATGCTTTATCGCTAGACAAGCTGCACATTGAGGATATCCTAACGCCCCGTACCGTTGTTTTTGCCTTAGCGCAGCACCTCACGCTCGAAGAAGTTTTTAAAGAATACCCCTCCCTCCCCTTCGCCCGCATGCCCGTTTACGGCGCTCACATTGACAACATTGTCGGCGTTGTCCGCCGCAAGGACCTTCTGGCCACGCGCTCTGCCTACCCCGATGCCCCCTTGCAGAGCCTCCTTCAGCCAGCCCTGTTTATCCCCGATCAGGCCACCGGCGCCCATGCCCTCGAGCAATTTCTAAAAACCCATCAGCAACTGGCCATCGTTGTCGATGAGTTCGGTTCCACCATGGGCGTCATTACCCTCGAGGATATCTTTGAGCACATTTTGGGTCAGGAAATTTTCGAAAAAGACGACGTCGCCATCGATATGCGGGAGCTAGCACGTAAGAAGAAGAATGAAAAAAGCTAAGGGGCGCTTGCGCCCCTTAGCTTCCCCTCCGATAGGCGATTTTACGAAATACTGCGTATTTCGATAAAATCGCCTATCGGGTAGGGTATCCCAAGGCGTGTGATCAATTAAATTTAAAACCTGTTTTAATGGATCCGTTAGGATTGATAAACAATTATTTAAAAACAAACCACAAAATGAGAGCCCTGAAGGGGCGATTCATTAAAATGTATCAAGATCCTGTTAAATATGTTCTATATATCAGATTATATGAATCGCCCTTACAGGGCTCTAAATCTTTTTTCATGCCAAAACCCAGGGCTAAAGCCCTGGGCTGACAAGCATTCGCCCCTTCAGGGCTCTCATTTTGTGGTTTTAAGCTTAGTTAATTGTTCACACGCCCTAAGGCAGGAGAAGCTGGTCTTCGAGTTTGGCGCCTAAGGCCGCCAGTCTTCCTCATTTGCGTCACTACGATTGATATTGGGATTGCAGCCTTCAAGCTTTAAGTTACTCTCTGGAATATAGCTTGGTAACGTGACGGTTTCGAGTTGTGGAAGGTTCTTGAGCGTAATCTCAAGATCGTCAACCAATTTACCAAAAACGATATGCTTGAGTGCGTTCGCGTTCGAAAGCGTGAGCTTCGAAAAGGCCATGACATTAAGGATCTTGATGGCTTCAATCTCTTTATTGGAGTCTAGGAGCGTAGCGAGTTTTTGCTCAGAAGGCATGTATATTTCAACGGTTTTAAGGTTTCGGTAGCTGGGAATGTCTGAAAGCCTTACTGTTAGGTCTGTGACGGGAAGCGCCTCCAGTCCCTCGTGTTTGCCTGAATTTTCCAGGACAAGCTTATGCACGTTTTCTAGGTATGGAAGTTTAACGTTTTTCAAATTACGTAAGGTCAAGGTTTCTATTTTAAGCCCATCTAACCCGATGACTGCGTGTATGGGAGTATCTTTTCTATCTTTTCTATCGATTTTATTGCACAGCATCAACTGTTTTAGATTTGGGAATTCTCTTAAGCTACTCAGATCGATCGTGTCGTCTGTCTGTCCTTTTAAGTTAATTTTTATGGCTTCTGCATCCTTATAGTTTTCCAGAAGATGAAGTTCTTCAACAGGCCAAAGGATGCTTTCTGGGCATTTTTGTATGGCAGGAATAAATAAATTATTGCGATATATTCCCTCATGATAAATCCATTCTGATGTATGATCAAATTGATTTAGATGATGCAAAACGGGAGGAAGTACCATCTTAAAAATTTCAGCATAGCTAGGAAGCGCCTCCGTAGTGAATTTTGCTCCCATTCTTACCCTTAGGGGGGTAATTATGCCGCGAATGGCTGATGTTGCTCTGAGCATAACGTGAGGATCGTCCCATGATAGGCCATTAATCGCATTACTCAGTATCTTAAAGGTAGGTATTTTTACAGCGTTTGCATAGGCAGGATTGCTAATTAGCTCAAATACCCTCTCAGATAATTTTATGATCTCATTGTTATCGGTGATTTTTTTTCGTAAAAAGCGGTACAGTGCGCAGCTAGGCTCAGCTTTATTTACCAGAAGATTAAAAGATTCTTCAGTAGTATTGGGCTTCAGCGGCATAGAAAATGCGTTTTTGGCAGGATGCGTGCTTGCTACCAAACAAAGGATTACTTCTGTATGAACGTCATAGCTGGACATTAAAGCAAAACAAAATAGCACTTGTTTGGCATGCATTACTTTTATGTTAAATGTTCCACTTAATGTGCGTTTATCTCCGTTGTATGCCGTGAGTTTTTTGTCAACATCAACCGTGTAATCGTATTTATCGTTTATAGCTTTGAAAATCTTTTCAAAACAGGTTTTAACCCATGCATGGGTGGCTTCTGGCTTGTTTTCATCAAAATCAGGTTGGGGTTCTTGGCTAAGGCCGAGTATCACACTCAAGGCATTGATAGTATTTACAAAGCCTGATTGCAGTTCATTGTTTGTTTTTGCGTACAAAATGCCATTGTTTTCCTCAGCATTCAGGTCCGCCACGACACGGTTCCATGCGGAACGTGTGAGGATGCTCCCATTGTCGATGTCGTCTGGGGTGAAGGATCTGTCTTCTGGATTTATCGGTTTATCATAAAAGGCAATGAGCTTTTTAAGGTACGCATTCTTTGGCAAGGCTTTAAGCGTGCTGAGGTCCCAGTCTTGAGTTTGTTTATTATAGAGGCACATCGAAAATAAATGCCTCAGCATGACTTCTGTGCAGTCAGCGAAGGGAGGGCTTTTAGCGTCCAAGGCGTCTGTTTTTCGGTCATAGCAATGGCATTTCCCATTTGAAACCGGATTGCTGCCACAAGGATAAGGCAGGGCAGACGAAGCGCGTTCATGAACAATTTGTGCAACGATATCGTCATAATCTCTGTTTGGCTTAGAGGCTATCGCTTCGTGATCTTTCTCGCTGATTTTATCCTTTTCATCAAAATCTTCAAGCTTAGCTTTGTCCACCATGCTTAGGTTTTCTAGCAAGGTTTTGATGTCTTGGCGTGTGTTAAAATGTTGCCAGAAAAACGCATTCAGGACCTGTTGTGTGGTGTTTTTTGGATAGCAGGTTGTTTCAGAGGCTTCCAGCGCCAGGGCGCCTTGGATGCCTTGGAGGAGGGCTTGGAGCGTTTTTTTAGCTGATTTCTTGTTCTTAAACTCGAGGGTCTTTAGAAGCGTTTTTTCTGTTTGCCTATTATCGACTTTCCCGCCTTTTTCTATCTCGTAGCAGTAATTAAGCAATAAAGCCACGGTTTTGGGGTTGCTTACGGCGCCTCCAAAGCTCCTGTCACCCAGGGTTTGTGTGTTCAGCTGTCCAGCGGGCGAGGGAAACAATATTAAGATGAGCGCCGCCATCGCATCGCCTTCAGGGGCTTTATCTTCGATATATCTTCGCTCGAGCCCCTTGGTTTCGTTAAATTCTACGTTAAAGAAGCGCAAATTATCGATCAGGCCGCTTTCGGTCGCCGCCATGCCCAGGGCAGGCGAGTAATGCTCGCAACCCGGCTCAAAGGTGGCCGTGACGCCCTTGAGGGCCTTCATGTTTATCTTGGCCTCAAGGGGCTGCAAAAGACAGCAGGTGAGTAAATACAGGGAAAAAAGTTTCTTGATCATAGCGATAGACGATACAGTAATCGCTATTGTAAATCAAGAAATATTTATGCGCTCCTCTGTTGTTATTTTACAACAACAAACCACACTATGAGAGCCCTGAAGGGGCGAATGCTTGTCAGCCCAGGGCTTTAGCCCTGGGTTTGGCATGGAAAAAAGATTTAGAGCCCTGTAAGGGCGATTCATTAAACCTGATATATTGCCCATAGTTAATTTTTAGATAAATTTGATATATTTTAATGAATCGCCCCTGTAGGGCTC
>JANYDI010000027.1 GCA_025363695.1 Opitutia bacterium | reverse complement strand
TTGGATCCCCTTTCCGATAGCGATTTTGCAAAATACTGCGTATTTTGGCAAAATCGCTATCGGGATAGGCTATACAAGGACCCCCACAGATCGCTTCGCGATCGGTTATGGACCTTAAAACCTCGAATGATATATTGTGATATTTTCTGGATATTATAATATATTAGCTGAATTTCGAATGTTTTTTCATAAAAAAGCCCCGGACTTTGACGTCCAGGGCTTTAAGCGTGAAGTATTCTCAATAGATTTTTTTAATTTTTAAGCGCGTAAGGGCGAAACTCGAAGTGATTTATGGGCTTTATGCTTTTTTTAGTTTTCATTGGGTATTCGGTATCAAGTCGAGAATCGCCCTTACGGAGCTCTAAGGTTTTATTTAGTCTAACCTATCTTTGTGTAAAGATAGGGGGTCAGGACGCCCGAGAACACGTATTCACGATCTGAGTTCTCGGGCTAGATTCGCTTCTTAAGCCGGTGAGAGCGGGTTGTCGTGAGTTCCGTGGTACAGAATCCAGGCATTATTTTGAGTAAAAGAGTTTGGTCGTTTTGGGTTTTCATGATAATAGGGGGAGATTGGGTTTCCCGGGATGGAATTTTTTAACCGCTGGCCAGTTGGGTTTTGTCCCTTTCCCCATAATTATACCAAAAAATTATCGATTGTCAAGGGGTTTTTAAAAAAAATTTAAATTTTTTTCAAAAAAAGTTTAGGGAGTAAATGAGAGTTTAGTATCGGTAATACTCCAGAAAAGTGTATTTTAAATGGACAATAGCTGATCGCGAAGCGATCCGGAGGGGGTCTTGTATCCGCCTACCCAGGTAGCGATTTTTATAAAATGCTTTGCATTTTTAAAAATCGCTACCTGTAGGGGATCCAAGGGGACGGCGTCCCCTTGGCCTTTTACTTTCAACACTTAAATTTGCCCATGCCTGCGCAACGAGTAGCATTGGTCGGGGCCGACGATGAGGTGGTCCAGGAGCTCTATGCCCAGGGGGGCGCAGACTTGGTGAATGAGGTGCGTCAGCTTAAGGTCTTGCTGAGAGGGGCGCAGGATGCCCGTGGGATGGTTGTGCGCGACAACCAGGGTGGCAGCACCGTATTCCAGGGCGGTAGTGAGGATTTTTCGAGGATATATCGTGATGCGATCTACGTCGCCTTCCTCCAGGCGTTGGACGCCTCTGGGCAGGAGGCGATAGGCCTTGTTCAAAAAGGCGATCTCGAAGACTTCATGCGTGAGGTGTCCGATACGACTGCGCCAGAAGCGTTCGAGGCTCTCAGTGCTGTTGAGTAAAACTTCCTGTTGCGTTTCCTGCAACAAATACAAATTGGCGGCTTCGCGGATGATTCTCAGGGCTGTGGCGGCAATGGGTCCAATACCTGGAATGGCCTGCAGCTCCTTTGCAGGCGTGTTGAGGACTTCACGCAAGGATCCAAAATGCTTCAAAAGCGCTTTGGCCTGCGGTTTGACATCGCCTCGAGGAATGCACAAGGTCAGCAACAACTCCAAGACCTCGTACTGCGCAAAGCCCTCCAGCCCGCTGACCTCAAAGCGCTCCCTCAGGCGCTGCCGATGTCCCTCCTTGGTGCTTTCCATAGATTAGAATGCGATATAAGGCCTGAGGGGCGCTTGCGCCCCTTAGGATGGTTTGAGGGGCACATTGGGGGTTGATGCTGCGTCATGGAAGTGACTCACGCACCGTAGTGCGCTACGCACTTCCCTTCCTTGCCTGAACCCCCAATGCCCCCCTCAAACCAGCTCGAAGCAATTCATAAGAATACACCCGGATCGCTTCGCGATCAGTGGGGGCCTTAGTATCTGCCTATCCCGATGGGCGATTTTTATAAAATGCGCCAGCATTTTAAAAAATCGCCCATCGGAAAGGGGATCCTAAGGGGCGCGAGCGCCCCTTAACCCTTAAACGCCTTAACCCTTTCTACGCCGCGATAGTGATAAGGCCTCCTTGAACCATTTCTTCGGTGATGGTGAGGTGCCTGGGGGCGGGATTTTTTTGGGGGCCGGTGTACATGAGGTCGAGCATGAGGGCTTCCATGATAGCGCGTAGGGCGCGGGCACCTGTTTTGAGGGCGATGGCTTTTTTGGCAATGGCGGCGATGGCTTCGGGGGTAAATTCGAGAACAATGCCGTCCATGGCCATAAGTTTTTGGTATTGCTTGATCGGGGCGTGCTTAGTTTGGACCAAGATGGCTTCGAGTTGTTCTTGGTCCAGCTCTTGGAGGACGGAGATGACGGGCAGGCGGCCAATGAATTCCGGGATCATGCCGTATTTTATAAAGTCTTCTGGGTGAATGAGATCTACGGGGAGCACGGGGGCTTGTGCGGAGACTTGCTGAAAGCCCAGGCTGCCTTTGCTTTTGCGGCTTTCCATGATTTTGTCCATGCCGACAAAGGCGCCTCCGCAAATGAAGAGGATGTTCGTCGTGTCGACCTGTAGGTATTCCTGATTAGGATGCTTGCGGCCGCCTTGAGGGGGAACGTTGCACAGGGTGCCTTCGAGGATTTTCAAAAGCCCTTGTTGTACGCCTTCGCCTGATACGTCGCGGGTGATGGAGACGTTTTCGGTTTTTCGGCCAATTTTATCGATTTCATCGATATAGATGATGCCCATTTCGGCCCGCTTGATGTCGTAATTGGCGGCTTGGACTACGCGCAGAACGGCATTTTCGACATCTTCGCCGACATAGCCGGCCTCGGTCAAAGTGGTGGCATCGACCATCGCGAAGGGGACATCGAGGTATTCGGCGAGGCTTTTAGCCAAAAGGGTTTTTCCGGATCCTGTGGGGCCAATGAGTAAGACGTTGCTTTTTTCGAGGCGCACTTCTTTGAATGGGTCATCCAAGGGTTTGCGGTTAGACAAAAACGGGATGCGCTTGAAGTGGTTGTAGACGGCCACGGAAAGGACTTTTTTGGCATGTTCCTGGCCGATAACGAGTTGGTCCAGATGGGCCTTCATTTCGGCAGGTGTTCTGAGGCGAAAGCCAGGCTGGTGGAGTGCACCCTGAGGGGGGGCCTTGTCTTTTTCTAGGATGTTTTTGCAGGTGGCTACGCAGGTGTTGCAGATAAACACGCCCGAAGGGCCTGCGATCATGCGCGCCTCTTCGTCTTGGGGTTTAGAGCAAAAGGAACATATATAAGGTCTTTTTCCCATAATGCATTATTTATAATCGGCTTTGGAGGTAATGACTTTATCCACCAGGCCATAGTCTTTGGCTTCTTGGGCGGTCATAAAGTAATCACGGTCTGAGTCTTTTTCTATCTGAGCAGAAGGTTTGCCGCTGCATTTGCTAAGAATCTCATTGATAACGCGGCGCCAACGCAGGATTTCCTTAGCAGCAATGGAAATATCGGAATATTGCCCGGTGGCGGTTCCGGTCGGTTGGTGCAGCATGATGCGGCTATTGGGCAAAGCGAAGCGCTTGCCTTGGGTGCCCGCGGCCAATAAAATGGTGGAAACACTGGCTGCAAACCCGATGCAGTAGGTAACGACGTCACAGCTTAGGAAGTTGATGGTGTCATAAATGGCCAGCCCATCCGTCACGCTGCCGCCGGGGGAGTTAATATATAGGCTGATATCCTTTTTGGGGTCATCCATTTCGAGGATCAGCATTTGAGCGATCACGGCATTGGCCACAAAGTCGTCTATCGGTGTGCCGATGAAGATGATGCGGTCCTTGAGGAGACGGCTATAAATGTCCCAGGTACGCTCGGTGCGTCCATCGCGTTCAAAAATATGGGGGATAAGGTAATGGCTCACGGTGCAATCTTTAGGCCTCGACTATAGCAGGGTTTGCCAGAAAATCAAGCGTCTTGTTTATTAATGTGTCGCCTTTGAGCTCCTGCATGGCTCCTGGCGTTTTGGTCAGCATTTTTAAAAGTTCCTGAGGAGGTATACGACTTCTGCTCACTTCTCTTTTAAAGGCGTCTTCGAGGTCCTGTTGGGTCACCTGGATGCCTTCAGCCTTAGCGATGGCGTTGAGCAGGAGTTGCACCTTAAGTTCTTCACAGGCGCGACGGTGGGAATCCTTGTAAAGCGTTTCTTTTTGAGCTTCAAGCGTTTCCTTGTCTTCGCCTTCGCGCATGCGTTTATGGATAGTGCGTTCAAAGGTCTCTTGAAGGGTTCGCTCAACAGCTAGTTGTGGGAGGGGAAAGTCTGGAGCTGTGGTCAAAAAGCGTATCACCTCTGCAGCGCGTTCCATCTTGCCGTCGCGGTATTTTATGCCCATAAGATCTTCCCGGATTTGCGCTTTGAGGGCTTCGAGCGAGGCTACGCCGATTTTTTTCAAAAAAGCGGCATCCAGGCTAGGGCTTTTGCGCTCGCGGATCTCATGTACCTTAACGGTGTACGTAAGGGCTTTGCCACGCAGGGCTTCCTCCTCAAAACTATCAGCAAACGTGTACGTGAAGGTTTTGACTTCCTCGGCCTGCATGCCCTCAAGGGCTTCCATCAGGCCAGGGACCCCGACAGGTTCCTCTAGGTACACTTCTTCCCAGGTGTTGCTTTGATGCGTGTATAGGGGAGCAACTTGGAAAACGGACTGCGCGGGCTGCCCTTCAAAGGTGCTTGTATACGAGCATTTTACGTAATCTGACGCTTTGGCTGGACGTAGAACCTGCTCAAAGGTGCTGTGCTGCCTAAGTAGCCGCTCTAGGGCCTGCTGCTCCTCGTGTTCAGAAACTTCTAGCGAAGGCATCTCGAAGGTGAGGCTCTTATAGTCCGGGATTGTGACCTTCGGAAACACATCAAAGGTGATCACTCCGGGGCTTCCAAGGGCTAAATTTTGGAACTTGCTGTCAACGCTATCAAAAAAGTGAAAGTCTGTGCGTAGCTTAAGGGCTTCAAGGGCTTTCTTGAAGGCTGTGCCCTCCATTTGCTCCTGGAATTCCTTGGGAAAACGCTGTTTTATGAGCTCCTTAGGGGCCTTGCCTTTTCGGAACCCCTTGATGTCGCGCCAAAAATGCTTCCCCAGGGCATCCAGGGACGAGCGCTCCATGGCACTGAGCTCTTCTGAACTGAAAGTAAAAATGCCCCGTTTCCGGGTGTCGCTGACGGCTTCAATGGTGATATCCACGCCAGCAGAATTAGAGGACCCGATTTAGAAAAGCAAGCTTCTTTTTCAGCTTACTTGCTTTTAGAGTTGCCTTTTTCTTGAGTTTGTCTAGCCTGCGTTAAAATTCTATGGCTGAAGATAACATGAGCGACTATTTCGACAAAGAGGGCGAGGATTACGAAGAGAACGCGTGGTCTGAGCTCGACTGGCAACGTTTCCTCAAGCGCAATGAACAAAAAGTGCGTGAGTTTGTCGCCTTGTACAACCATGCTTCCACGCCCGCGTTCAAGGAAGTGCATCGCTGGATCGCCTGGGATGCCGCCCAGGAAGCCAATCCGGAAGTATCCCTGCCGTGGGCACAGGTGTTTCAGGTCTCGGCTGAAAGCTTTCAAGACCACCCCCTGCTGATTATTACTCAAGGGCTTTTGGGCGATGTCAGGCAGCGTTGGCGCGCTTTTGCTGCCCTCAACGAGGAGCAACTTCCGATAACCTTCGTGTTTGAGTTCGAGGATGCCCTGCGCGCTGCCGCCGAAAAAGCCATGCTGGCCATCGTGGGCTTAGAACTAGCCGAAGACCCCATGGCCATTTGCTACGCCAAGCACACCCTCCAGGCCTTCAATAATGCCCTGGGTGTGCTGTATTGCCTCCCAGAGTGTCTTTTCCGCAAGGAAGCCCTGCAGCGTGTGTTTGATTTGCGTGAGCTGTGGATACGGTTCATAGAAGAATGTCGTGCGGAGTAAGGTGGTTTTAGCGTGGCATTTAGGGTTGGGACGGCGTCATGATGTTGAAAGTAAAGGGCCAAGGGGCGCTTGCGGGTGCGCGCACCTTAGGATCCCCTACAGGGTGCGATTTTTAAAAATGCTAGCGCATTTTATAAAAATCGCTACCTGGTAGTTGGATACAAGGCACCCTCCAGATCCCTTCGGGATCGGATTTTGTTTAGGGCGTATGAACAAATAAATTTAAAACCTGTTTTAAGGGATCCGTTAGGGTTGATAAACAATTATTTAAAAACAAACCACAAAATGAGAGCCCTGAAGGGGCGTCAGATACGTAGCCCAGGGCGTAAGCCCTGGGTCCGGGATGGAAAATCAATCAGAGCCCTGTAAGGGCGGCACACAAGAAAATTTCAGAAAATGTGAGTGTCGCCCCTGTAGGGCTAAAAAATTTTTTCACCAGTAAACCCAGGGCTTACGCCCTGGGCTACGATCTGCCGGCCCTTCAGGCCTCCTTATGTGTGGTTTGTTGTTATATAAAAAATACAATACGATCATTCTGATGCTATTTTTGCCTTGAAAAATCACAGGCCTCTCATTTTGTGGTTTGTTGATAAAAAATTATATTACCATTGGGTTCGATCGCGAAGCGATCTGTGGGGCGCCTTGTATACCCACTCCCGGTGGGCAATTTTACTAAAATGCGCTAGCATTTGTAAAAAATTGCCCATCGGGAAGGGGATCCAAGGGGAGCGAGCTCCCCTTGGCCCTTCCCTTTTCCTTCTCAAACCTTTGGCCTTTTGTGCCTCCTTAAAACTTTCCTTTTTTTATAGTGACATTTGCCAAGAAATGTCCTAGAAGGGTTGCATTCTTTTAAATCTGCCTTAATTTTTTTATGTCTGAGAACTACGACGCATCGAATATCCAAAAGCTGGAAGGGCTGGAGGGGGTACGCAAGCGCCCTGACATGTACATTGGGGACACCCTGGAACGGGGGCTGCACCACTGTGTGTTTGAGCTTGTGGACAATGCCATTGACGAGGCTTTGGCGGGATACTGCACGCAGGTGCGTGTGGCCTTGCACTTGGATGGGTCCTGCTCGGTGGAGGACAATGGACGTGGGATTCCGGTAGATATACACCCGAAGTACCAGATCCCGGCCTTGGAGTTGGTGCTGACAAACCTGCATGCAGGGGGTAAGTTTTCTAAGGGTGCTTACCAGGTTTCGGGCGGTCTGCATGGCGTGGGAGCCAAGTGCGTCAATGCGGTTTCGGAGCTTTTTGAGGTAGAGGTGAGCCGCAATCATGCGATTTATCACATGGAATTCTCCAAAGGCAAAACCGTCAAGGAGATGTCCATTATTGGCAAGTCTAAGGCGACAGGGACCAAAATCACTTTTTTGCCGGATCCAGAGATTTTCCAAGAAATACGCGAGTTTAAATACGACCTCATCAGTAAGCGCCTACGCGAGTTGGCCTTCCTGAACCCTGGGATTCGCATTGAATTGACCGACGAACGGGCCCAAAGGGAAGAGCATTACCATTTTGAGGACGGGATACGGCAATATGTCAGCTTTTTGAACCAAAATAAGGAGCTGCTGCACAAGGATCCTATCAGTTTTTCGGGGGAAGAAGAGGGCATTTCAGGTAAAATCATCGTCGATGTGGCCATGCAGTACAATACGGGCTACAACGACTTTATTTACGCCTACGCCAATTCCATCCACAACGTCGAGGGCGGGACGCATTTGTCGGGCTTCAGGACAGCGCTTACGCGGGTGATTAACCAATACGCGCGAGCCAATAACCTCCTGAAGGAGAAGGATCCTGCCTTGGCGGGCGAAGATGTGCGTGAAGGCCTAACGGCGGTTATTTCCGTCAAGGTGCCAGAGCCACGTTTTGAAGGGCAAACCAAAACGAAGCTGTCCAATGGCGAGGTAGACGGCATTGTTCAACGCATTGTGGGGGAGCAACTTAAGTATGCGTTTGAACTGACGCCTGCCTTGGGCAAGGCGATCTGTGAAAAAGGCCTTTTTGCTGCTCGGGCCCGTGATGCCGCTCGTAAAGCCAAGGAAACCGTTCGCAAAACGGCCTTGGGCGGCGGTAGTTTACCCGGGAAGTTAGCAGATTGCACGGAAAAAGATCCTGTGAAGTCGGAATTGAAAATTGTCGAAGGGGACTCTGCCGGTGGTACCGCCAAGCAGGGGCGGGATCGTCGTTTCCAGGCGATTTTCCCCATGCGCGGCAAGCTGCTGAATGTTGAGAAGGCTCGCCTCGACAAGATTTTAGCAAATCAGGAGATTTTGTCCCTCATTACCGCCATAGGCACGGGCATTGGCGAAAGTGGCGATGGCGCCTTTGACATCACCAAGGCCCGTTACCACAAGATTGTCATCATGACGGATGCCGACGTTGACGGCGCGCACATCCGCACGCTGTTGCTGACCTTCTTTTTCCGTCACATGCGTGGCCTCATCGAACACGGCTACGTTTATATTGCTCAGCCGCCGCTGTATAAAATCAAGCGCAAAAAACGCGAGCAATATATTCAAAATGACGACGAGCTTAATAAGATCCTCCTAGAATTGGGGTGCGAGGACGTCAAAATGTTACGCCTGAGCGATGGTTGCGTTTATTCAGGAGCCATGATCAACCAAGCAGCGCTGCTGCTTTCCGAGATAGAACGCTTGGGGGTTGCGGTACGTCGCTATGGCTGTGCGCTTGATTTATATTTAAATCAAAAAGAACTGGGCAGCTGCCGTTTACCCAAGTATTTGGCGCGTATCCGAGTCGGCAACAAAGAGCACTTTAGGTTCCTGATGAGCGATGAAGAGCGTTCACGCTTCTACGTTGAAATGGACATCACGGCTGACATTTATGCTTCAACTTCCGTACGTGAAATCCAGCAAAACGGCATCAAAATGCAACAGCGTATCTCCGTACATGAGATCTTTGAGCACTCGCGTTTTACCAAGCTTTTGTTGCAACTGGCAGACATAAACTTGGAGGACAGCGTTTTCACTCCCGATGGGCAAGCGCGTTATCATTTTATTGAAAATGAAGGCCAAAAAAATGAAGCCTGCATCGAGCTGTACTCACTCCTGGAGGTCATCGACAGCATTCGCACCCTCGGCCGCAGGGGCCTCACGATTCAACGCTATAAAGGTCTTGGGGAAATGAACTCCGGCCAGCTTTGGGAAACCACCATGGACCCCGAGCGCCGCCGCTTACTCAAGGTTACCGTCAACGACGCCGCCATGGCCGATGCCACCTTCTCCATGCTCATGGGCGATAACGTGCCGGTTCGAAGGGCGTTCATCGAGGATAATGCCCTTAACGCGAGACCGGATGTCTAGGGCCAAGGGGCGCTTGCGCCCCTTAGGATCCCCTTTCCGATGGGCGATTTTCAAAAATGCGATGCATTTTTAAAAATCGCCCATCGGGAATTGGGTATACTAAGGCACCCCACAGATCCCTTCGGGATCAGGGGAATGATTTAATCAATGCAACTATTTATTAAAAACACACTTGAGGAGGCCTGAAGGGCCGGCAGATACATAGCCCAGGGCGTAAGCCCTGGGTCCGAGATCAAAAACAAACTGGAGCCCTGTAAGGGCGGCACCCAGAACGTGAATAGGAGTGTCGCCCCTGTAGGGCTCAAAAATTTTTCACCCGCAAAACCCAGGGCTTACGCCCTGGGCTACGTATCTGCCGGCCCTTCAGGCCTTCTCAAGTGTGTTTTTAATAAATAACTTAGACTTCTTAATTTCGATCGCGAAGCGATCTGTGGGCTGCCTTGTATCGCCCTACCCAGGTAGCGATTTATCTAAAATGCGCTAGCATTTTAATAAATCGCTACCTGTAGGGGATCCAAGGGGCGCGAGCGCCCCTTAGCCCTATCCCTTTCACTTTCAACAACTACTACCGCAGCCACACCATGGACAAAGATAGGTTAATACCGACGAACATAGAAGAGATCATGAAGGAGTCGTACATCGATTATTCGATGTCGGTGATCATCAGCCGTGCCTTGCCGGACGTGCGAGACGGGCTCAAGCCGGTGCATAGGCGGATTTTGTACGCGATGCGCAAGGAGGGGCTGTTTAGCAATCGTTCTTTTGACAAGTGCGCGGGTGTGGTGGGGGAAGTCTTGAAGAACTTTCACCCGCACGGCGATGGATCGGTATATGACGCCTTGGTGCGGATGGCCCAGAGTTGGGTGATGCGCTATCCGTTGATTGAGCCGCAGGGTAACTTTGGTTCGATCGACGGGGATTCAGCCGCGGCTTATCGTTATACGGAATGTCGCTTACGCAGTGTTGCTGAGGAAATGCTGCGGGATATCGACGAAAACACCGTCGATTTCATGCCGAACTATAAGGAAAGTTTACAGGAGCCTACGGTATTGCCCTGTGCGGTTCCGGGTTTATTGATGAACGGTTCTACGGGGATAGCCGTAGGGATGACTACCAATATTCCGCCGCATAATTTAGGAGAATTGGTAGATGCGCTGGGCTTGCTGATGGAAAATCCGGATGTGTCCCTTGAGGACCTTATGGCCTGCATCCCTGGGCCGGACTTCCCAACGGGCGGCAGTATTATTGGATTGGCGGGGATACGGAAGTACATGCAAACGGGCCGCGGGATTGTCCGCGTGCGTGGAACGGCGATGGTAGAGGAAACGGAAAGCGGCAAGGAGCAGATCGTGATTACGGAGATCCCGTATGCGGTGAATCGTTCTTCCTTGGTCACGCAAATTGCTGAACTGGTGACCAGCAAGGTGTTTGAGGAGGTGTCCGACCTGCGTGATGAGTCCGATGAAAATACCCGCATTGTTATTGAGCTCAAGCGCGGCGCGATTGCCCGGGTGCTCATCAACAAGCTCTATAAGCAGACTTTACTAGAAAATTCTTTTGGCGTCATTCTTTTGGCGATTCACCGAAATCGACCTAAAGAAATGAATATTAAGGAGATGCTGCATTGCTACTTGGAGCATCGTCGTGAGGTCGTGACGCGCCGTACGGCCTTTCGCCTCAAAAAAGCCTTAGATCGCCTGCATATCTTGGAGGGTTATCGCATTGCCTTGGATAACTTGGATGATTTTGTGCATATTATTCGTTCCTCCAAAGACAAGGAAGAAGCCCGCGAGCGTTTGCGCGCCAAGTATCCTTTGAGCGAACTGCAGGCCAATGCCATTTTGGAGCTGCGGCTCTACCAAATCACGGGCCTGGAACGCGGCAAAATTGAGGCTGAGTACGCCGCTTTGGAAATCCAAGTGGCAGAGTACGAAGCGATCCTGGGCAGTGAAAAACGCCTCCTGGAGGTCATTAAGGAAGAGCTTTTAGTCATTCGCAACGCCTACGCCAACCCCCGCAAGACACGGATTTTACCTGAAGAAGGGGCCTTTCGTATGGAAGATGTCGTACCCAACGAGGGCTGCATGATTACCGTTTCCCATAAAGGTTTTATTAAACGCACCGATGTCAGCGCCTATCGTTCGCAACGCCGTGGCGGCAAGGGCGTGATCGGAACGGGTTCCTACGACGATGATTTCACGGAACATCTTTTTACCGCCAGCACCCACGACTACATCCTTTTTGTGATGAACACCGGGCGCGTCTACGTGGAGCGCGTGTACACCGTTCCTGAAGGCAGTCGTACCGCCAAAGGCCGTGTTTTGGCCAATTTCCTGAGCCTCGGAGCGGACGAGAAGGTGGCAGCCATGATTTGTACCAAGGAGTTTGGTACGAGCTTATTCCTAGTCCTGTGCACCAAACACGGCATTGTCAAAAAGACGACCCTAGAAGAATACGCCCATCAGCGCCGTGGCGGCGTCATTGGTATCCGCTTGGACGATGACGATAACGTCGTGGCCGCCCGCCTCACCACCGGAGAGGATGACCTGGTGCTCATTACGCACAATGCCATGTCCATTCGTTTTTGCGAAGATGAACTCCGCGACCAAGGCAGGGCTACCCGCGGCGTCAAGGGCGTCACCCTCAAGCCCGGAGACTTTGTCCAGGCGATGGAAGTCGTTGACCCCACGGCAACACTGCTCATTGCCGGAGCCGATGGCATGGGTAAGCGCAGCAACTTTGATGAGTACCCCATCCAAAGCCGCGCGGGCGTAGGCGTCATTGCCATTCGCGCTCCCAAGGGCGTCTGCGGTGCTCTGCGTGTTTATGATGATAGCGAAATCATGCTCCTGACGCATTCCGGCCAGGCCGTTCGCTCCCCCATCAAGGATATCCGCGTCATCGGCCGCACGACCCGCGGCGTTCGCCTCATCAATCTGGAGTCCGGCGACACCCTCATCGGCGTGTCTCCAGTAGTGGAAGTGGAGCCCCCCTATGCGTATTTTATGGGGGCGCTTGCGCCCCCTTAAACCCCCCATTGGGAAGGCGATTTTCATAAATGCTGCGCATTTACAAAAATCGCCTTCCCAGTGGGTTCAGGGTGTACCTCTCGTTCGATCGCGAAGCGATCTGTGGAGGCCTTAGTATATCCTTACCGATAGCGATTTACTTAAAATGCGTTAGCATTTTAATAAATCGCTATCGAAAGGGGATACTAAGGGGAGCCAAGCTCCCCTTGGCTCTTTATAAAATCTATCCATTCTTGTTCTAATACGAACGTCAACTCCTCCGTTGTCGCGTACTGGGTCGTGGCATCGATGCGTTGCGTGGCCTGGAAGTTGAGCGTGTGCTCGTGGCCATCGGGGGTGCGGATGTGGGCCTCGATGCGGTACTTCCAGGGGATTTGAGGGGTGTTGGGCAGATAGCTTTGGGCTCGGAAGTTGAGGATGGCGGCGATGAGGGGTTCGGGGAGTTCGGATCGGGTTTCTTGGGTCTCAAGGTCGGTGAGGGTCAGCGAGAGGACCTGGCTCTTGGGGTCCCAGTGCTGAATCTGCCTTGAGCGGTAAGCTAGCGGGTCGCTGGGGAGCTGACCCAGTAAGCGCATCGGCAAGGTGTATACGAAGCCTTCTTTTTTGGCGTAAACGATCTTGTTATTGGGGTCGATTTTACCTAAAAAAAGCACTTCAGATCGAGCCTTATGCGTTAGGCAAACACGGCGTTCAGGAGGCGCTAAGCCCAGCGGGCGCAGGGTGCTCAGCGTCGGGGCGTCTTCAAAAAAATCCTTTACACGTAGCTGTTCAAGGGTCTTAAAAAGGGCACGCAGGATGTCTGGATCGGCCCGAAAGAGGGCCGTGCCGTCAGCGTCGTAAACGCTCCAAGAGCCATCTGCGTCTTTGGCGATGCGGATATCCACGCTGTCGTAGGTGATTACCAACTCCTTGAGTTCCTCAGGAACTACCGTAAAGAGGGACCGCTCACGCAGGGTTTCTAAGGGGTGAGTCAATGCTGATACGCTTGCCTGAGGGATCCAGAAGTAGGGGGGGCCCAGGCCCTCGCGTTTTACCCAGTACATGGGGGTGTCGGAACTCGGTTCAACCGGGCCGTAAATCAGTAGGGTTTCAGGCTCATGGGCAAAGAAAAGCGTCACGCTCCCTAGGGGTTTTTTGAATTCTGGGGCCGCAAAGGTAGGTAAAAACACGGGGATGCTCGTAAGTTGCGATAAGGCTGTGCGCACGGCCCCTGCGTTGGCTTGGGTTTCAATGGGGCTTTCGATGCGCCACCCTGTTGGGGCATGAACGAGGCGCAAAGGGTTCTGCCCCTGGCCCTCCCAGTCCATGCGCTCGACTTCAAAGGGCTTGGGGCTAAAAAAAGTCGCTTGTCCAAAATGCTTGGGGGCCTCAAAAAGCGTAGCTAAGGCCGATTGCTGGACCTCAAACAGGCGATGCTGTGCGGTATCCAACAGCGTGAGCCTATTGTTTTTCACCGCAATCCGGAAGGTTTGTAAGCTCTGACCCCTACGCAATTCAAGTTCCAGGCAGGGATCTTGCTCACCCAGGCCGTAGCTCTCCAAAGTTTCCCCTTTGGCCGTTAAATCCTCTAAGCGCTTCACCCACAGGCTTTCAAGAAACTGCAACTCCTTGAGCAGCGATTCCACCGTCAGTACCTGCGCTGGCCACAAATAAGGCTGCGTAAGCATCCAGCCACGATGGCCCCGCTGGACAGCCCACCGCACTTCTTTTTGCGGACCCAAGAGGCGCATCCCGTCGATCTCTAGGCTGTTGAGCTCCAGTGCCCCAGGGTAACGCACGCAGCTTTCAGTTTTGGGCTTGCGGATTTCTAGGCCCACGATAAGGCCGAAGATAAGGAGGTTCAGTAAGAGTAAAAGAAAAACGGTTTTCATAGTTAAGCAAGGAAGGATAAAGGATAAAAGGCCAAGGGGAGCTCGCTCCCCTTAGGATCCCCTATAGGGTGCGATTTATTAAAATGCTAGCGCATTTTAGATAAATCGCACCCTGATAGGATATACTAAGGCCTCCACAGATCGCTTCGCGATCCGGGAGTACATTATTTTCGATCGCGAAGCGATCCGGAGGGTGCCTTGTATCACCCCATCCAGTAGCGATTTATTATAAATACGTAGTATTTTAATAAATCGCTACTGATAGGGGATCCAAGGGGACTGCGTCCCCTTGGCCCTTTCCTCAAAACTGCATTTCTCCTTGCTTTGGCTCCTGTGGCCCTTGCACTGGGGGAGCGAGTTCGTGGCCTGGGGGGTTGCTGCGGCGGGCAGCTAGCGTGGACTCGGCCTCTTGGACGATGCGGTCGCAGAGTTTTTCGACATGCATGCTGAGCCACTGGGCGGTGGAGCTGCCGAGGCGGTAGTCGCTGGGGCCATAGGCTTGGATGCGGCCGGTCTGCAAGAGGGTGTCATTTTGTTCAAAGTCTCGTGGGTTTTGAGGGTCGTAAACGGCGTATACTTTGCCGCCTTCTTTTTTAACAACGCAAAAAACGGGGACATCGCTGGGGCCATCGGCGATGTAAATCATGTTTTCGATGGGAATGCGTCGATCCAGCGCATCGACCTTGGCATTGACGTCGATGTGGTGATTTTTATTGGTCCCTTTATTGATCTCAAAAATAAAACGTGTTTTCAAGGTATTGTCAACAAAACGGCCAATTTGCGAAATGTCTCCCGCTTGGCTTAGGGGGAGCTGGGCTTGGTTGAGGAAGCCAGGTTCTATCGGGGATTCAATGAACTCGCAGCCATAAATGCCTTCTACATAAGGAGCGATTTTACTGCCGCGGATGAGCGCTCCCAGCCCAGAGCTAACGATATAGTGCTCGAGCTTGAGCCCGTAACGCTTAAAGGCCTCCTTGGAGCTTGGGATGGCTGCTAAATGTTGAAAAAAATCAGGTAAACCTGGGAAAAACGAGAGGTTTTTGCCTAAGGCTTCCAGTTTTTTATTTGTTAGTCCGCGTAAAAGGCCTGATTTAACATAAGTAAGCAAATGATTGAGGTACAGCGTTTCCTTGGAGACCGTGTAGCCCAGCTGCTCGTAGGCTTGCGGTAAGGCTTGGACCTCCCGCCAAAACGAGGCTTCATCCAGGCCGTACTCCTCAAAGATGGGCGTTTGCATATAGCCATCAATGAGCGTCTTGTCAAAATCCCAGACACAGGCAATGATGTTTTGAGCGTGAATCCCTTTGCGCATAATCTAACGGCAGCGACTTGGTGGAGGTGGTGGGATTCGAACCCACGTGCCTCAATAAATGACGACCAGTATCTACAAGCTTAGCTTCTTTTTTGTACCGGATCCCCAAGCCCCAAAAAGCAGGGTCTTTTGGCCGGGTAGCTCAGTAGAAATACGGCTAGGTCCCTAATGCTCACAAACCTAACTATGCCTGCTGTCGACGCCCTTTTACCTGTAGCAGGTGTTCAAGCAAGGACGCGCTGTTAATTTAACTTAAGCAGCGAGTTGTAACGGGTTGTTGCCAGTTATTATTTGTGATGGGATTGATATGGAGCCAACCATCATCTCCAGCTTGCAACTTGGGGACACTCATTAAGGTCGAATCCAAAAACACCCCCAGCTAAGAGGCGTATTGTGACCCATTTTTGGCGATGCTGTCAAGCAGTTTTTCCAGCCAGCCTACGCCTAAGAGGCTTCGGCGGCTAAGGAGGGCGTTGAAAGTGAAAGGGCCAAGGGGAGCCAGCTCCCCTTGGATCCCCTTTCCGATAGCGATTTTCTAAAATGCTACGCATTTTAGGAAAATCGCTATCGGGTAGTAGGATACAAGGCACCCTCCAGATCGCTTCGCGATCGAAAACTATAGACTTCTTTCGAAACTGGACTTTTGATCAAATTAAAACCACAAAATGAGGGTGTGTGATCAATTAACTAAGCTTAAAACCACACTTAAGGAGGCCTGAAAGGCCGTCAGATATGTAGCCCAGGGCGTAAGCCCTGGGTTCAGTTGGTAAATAATTTTGAGCCCTACAGGGGCGACACTCGTATTCAAGTTTTGAGTGCCGCCCTTACAGGGCTCCGGTTTTTTTTCCAACCAAGACCCAGGGCTTACGCCCTGGGCTGT
>JANYDI010000012.1 GCA_025363695.1 Opitutia bacterium | reverse complement strand
GCTAAGGGGCGCTTGCGCCCCGTAGGATCCCCTACTGGTAGCGATTTATTAAAATGCTAACGCATTTTAAGTAAATCGCTACCAGGAAGGGCGATACTAAGGCCTCCACAGATCGCGAAGCGATCCGGGTGTATTTTATGTATAACAACAAAACGCACTTAAGGAGGCCTGAAGGGCCGGCAGATCGTAGCCCAGGGCGTAAGCCCTGGGTTTGATATGAAAACAAACCGGAGCCCTGTAAGGGCGGCACTCAAAATTTGAATACGAGTGTCGCCCCTGTAGGGCTCAAAAAAATTAACACCCTAACCCAGGGCTTACGCCCTGGGCTACGATCTGCCGGCCCTTCAGGCCTCCTTAAGTGTGGTTTTGATGGATTTGCCCTATTGGATGGTCCTTTTAACAAACAAACCACAAAATGAGAGCCCTGAAAGGGCGAATGCTTGTCAGCCCAGGGCTTTAGCCCTGGGTTTACGGTGAAAAATAAACAAGAGCCCTACAGGGGCGATTCATCAAAATGCATCAAATTTATTTAAAAATTAACCATGGACAATATATTAGGTTTAATGAATCGCCCCTGTAGGGCTCTAAATCTTTTTTCTATGCCAAAACCCAGGGCTAAAGCCCTGGGCTGACAAGCATTCGCCCCTACAGGGCTCTCATTTTGTGGTTTTTAATAGATTTTATATTATTAATTGATCACACGTCCTAACCCTATCCAATAAATACACCCGGATCGCTTCGCGATCTGTGGGGTGCCTTGTATGCCCTTCCCGATAGGCGATTTTTACAAAATGCGTTAGCATTTTTAAAAATCGCCTATCGGAGGGGATCCTAAGGCGCGCGCGCCCGCAAGCGCCCCTTGGCCCTTTAAAAAATACTCGGACAACACCAACGCCCTTTCTGACAAATACTCATAGCAAGTCTGTAAGTCTTCGGAGCGCAGGTGGCGGTTATGCTCGGCGACCTGGGCGAGGTCCTCGAGGTCGTAGAGGTAGATGGGGCGCTGGGTACGCAGGTCCGGGTCGATGTTGCGTGGGAAGCCCAGATCGATGAACAGCCACGGTTGGGTGCGTTGGGGGATGAGGTCTTGGAGGGTTTTTGAGTCTAGGATGGGTTTGGGGGCCTTGGTGCAGGCAAGAATGATGTCGAAGCTGAGGATGGCTTTGGGCAAAGAGGACCAGTGGAGGGTGTGGATAGCGAGCTGCTGGGCCACTAAGTCTCTGCTAGCAGCGTTGCGAGCGCTGATTGTGATGTTTGTAGCACCCCTACTTTTCAGGGCCTTGGTGACCTCTTGAGCTACGTTTCCGCCGCCCAGGATGAGAACACGGCATTGCGTGAGGGCTCCAAAAATCCTTAACGCCAAGGTGCTGGCTACGGAACCTATGCTAACGGGCCTGCGGCCAATGCCGGTGTGGGTTCGGCACCATTTACTGGCCTGGAGTGCTTTTTGTACAGCTCGGTTAAGGACGGGACCTAAGCCGTTGTGCAGCCGTGCTTCGGCATAGGCTTCCTTGAGCTGGGCCACGATTTCCGTTTCTCCCAGCAATTGAGAGCGCAGCCCTGTGCAGACTGCAAAGAGGTGCTCTAGGACGGCTTGATCGTAGCGCAGGGCACACAAGGCCTCTAGGGCAGCGGCCTTTAGGGCGTAAAACTGCTCCAAAAGCAGCAGTAAAGCCCTACGAGCAACGCTGTTGCCCACAGCGTAATATTCGATCCGATTACACGTGCTGACAATGAGCAGCTCCTTGAGTTCCGGGATCTGCCGTGCTTGGGCATAGACACGCTCCCTGCCTTCCTGACTGAGGTACAAGGCCTCGCGCGTGGGAAGGGGTACGGAATCGTGACTGATGCCTAGTAGAAAAAGCCTGGACACATCGGCAGCCATGCCGAGTATCCAAGCATAAAAACAATGCTAGGTCAAGAATCTGCAAAGAGTTTCTTTTCAACCGCTTCCAAATCCGAAATCAAGTGCTTGTAGCTCGCTTTCAAGGTTTCTATCGTATGGCCTTCCTTTTCCCCGGACAAGGAAAGAAAATGATGCGCAATGGCTAAATCCGTTTCAGGATCCTCGGCCTCAAGCGCCATGCTTGCAATGGCCGTTAAAAGAAGATCCAGCTGCCGGTCATGGATGTGCGTCGGAGATTTATCGTGAATCGAAAGGGCCAGTTTGTGAATCTTTTTGTGCAGGGGTCGCAATTGCGAAAGCTCAATGGCCGTGAAGGTGTTTTCGTTTCTGCTATAAAGCATCCCATGGCTGTGGGTCCACTTCTTTTCAAGGTGGTGCGGCGTATGCGGCGGCTTTTCTACCGTCTGCTTTTGGCCCGTCCGCGTAAAGGACTTCCCAGCCCGGCCTTTGCTTGCAGGCGCGCTTTTGTTTTTGCTGTGCGATGTGATCATAAGAGTTGTTCGTTAAATGATATAATACTATATTCTCAGGTGTTATTCAATGAAAAAGAATTAAAAGGGCCAAGGGGACGTTGTCCCCTTGGATCCCCTTTCCGATGGGCAATTTTACAAAATGCTAGCGCATTTTGGTAAAATTGCCCATCG
>JANYDI010000156.1 GCA_025363695.1 Opitutia bacterium | reverse complement strand
TGGCTTGATTAATTGTTAAATTTATGGGGTTTATCAATAACAAACCACAAAATGAGAGCCCTGAAGGGGCGAATGATGGACAGCCCAGGGCTAGGGTGTTAATTCTGATGCTATTTTTGTCTTGAAAAATCACATATATCTAAGTCTATCATGCTGAGGGCGGCCTAACTTTTTGATTAAAAACACACTATGGGAGGCCTGAAGGGCCGGCATATCGTAGCCCAGGGCGTAAGCCCTGGGTTTACGGGTGAAATTTTTTTGAGCCCTACAGGGGCGACACTCCTATTTTCTGGAATTTTCTAGTGTGCCGCCCTTACAGGGCTCTGGTCTGTTTTTTACCGTAAACCCAGGGCGACCCAAGAGTCGCCCTGGGCTATCATCCTTCGGCCTTTCAGGCCTCCCATAGTGCGTTTTGTTGTTATATAAACAATACAATACGATCATTTTGATGTGATTTTAAAAGGCAAAAATAGCATCAGAATTAACACCCTAGCCCTGGGCTGTCCATCATTCGCCCCTTCAGGGCTCTCATTTTGTGGTTTGTTATTGATAAACCCCATAAATTTAACAATTAATCAAGCCACACTTAAGGAGGCCTGAAGGGCCGGCATATCGTAGCCCAGGGTGCCAGCCCTGGGTCCAACGGTAGAAAAATCTTGAGCCCTACAGGGGCGACACTCGTATTCAAATTTTTAGTGCCGCCCTTACAGGGCTCCGGTTTGTTTTCTGCCCAAACCCAGGGCTTACGCCCTGGGCTGTCCATATGCCGGCCCTTCAGGCCTCCTTAAGTGTGGCTTTGATATATGGATATGCTGCTGATTAACCACACACCCTATTAATCCGCTAGGAAAGCACTATAAATAAATAGTTATTTTGCTTAATTTCGATCGCGAAGCGATCTGTGGGGTGCCTTAGTATCACCCTCCCCGATAGCGATTTATCTAAAATGCGTTAGCATTTTAATAAATCGCTATCGGAAAGGGGATCCTAAGGGGCGCTTGCGCCCCTTAGCCCTTTTTTTTGCTTGCCTTCGCAGTAAAACCTCCCCACCTTGGGGTTTTCTGGAGACCTTATGAACAGCAAAGTGCCTCGACTAGAATGGTGTGTCGTATCAAACGATAAAGATGGAAACTGGTGGGTAAAGGAAATCAGTGATGAAAAGCACTGGGATACCTCCGAGTTAGGGATTATCGACCCCAACCAGGCCGCCTATGTTATAGATTTAGCCTTGCAGCTTTGTGATTATGGCTTTGATATCCGCCTGATGGAGAGCTGTTTTTTTGTCTTTAAAATCGAAGCCGATGCTGGAGAGCGGCGCATTCGCTTGAGGCGGACGCATGAGTCTGTTTTGGACACCGATGAAAAGCTTTTTTTACTCCCAGACATCATGGACGAGGAAAAAGGCCGCTACAGTGATTTCCTTGAGGAAATCATGAAATGCAGGGTGAAGCTCCTTAACGATATGATTCGCGCCAAGCAGCTCAGTGAGATGACGGAATTCAAGGCGCATTTCACCAAGGAGGAGTTTGAGGAAGTCATTCGGGAAAGCAATCATTCCGATGGCATCGACCACCATCGCATCCATTTTTTTCAAGAAATTGCGACCATTCTTGAATATGTCCCCAAGGGTTACGATCTTGAGGGCGATGAAGACCAAAAACGCTCCGTTGAGGAAGAAATTCCTGAAGGCATTCCGGATATCGATGACGACGAAATCGAAGAGGATGAGACCATGCGCTGGAATGACGACGAGTTTGAGGGTGAGTTTGACGACGAAGAAGACGAAGACGATCTCGAAGATGAAAGCAACGAAGAAGACGACAAGGACGACTTTTAGAACAGGTTCGGCATGCAACTCCCAAAATACAAACGCATAGTCATCAAGCTGAGCGGTGAAATGCTGCGAAACCCCCAAACGGGCGACCCCATCGATACCGTCCTTTTGCAACGCATGTGTGAGGAGCTCAAGGAAGTCTCTCGAGCGGGCGTACAAATTGGGGTCGTTGTGGGCGGCGGTAATATTTTCCGCGGACACCCAGGTCGGCACGAACAAGGCGTAGATCGTACTACGGGGGACTTCATGGGCATGCTGGCCACGGTCATCAATGGCATGGCGATTATGGACTGCCTAGAAAAAATAGGCGTCACCACCCGCGTACAAAGCGCCATCCCCATGGATCAGCTGGCTGAGCAGTTCATTTTACGCAAGGCCGTCCGACACCTCGAAAAAGGCCGTGTCGTTATTTTTGTTGCTGGAACCGGTAACCCTTATTTTTCCACCGATACAACAGCTGCCTTGCGAGCCAGTGAGATCGAAGCGGATATCATCCTCAAGGCTACCAAGGTTGACGGCGTTTTCAGCGAAGATCCCCATAAAAACCCCTATGCCCAACGCTACGAGCATATCAGCTTTATCGATGCTTTAAAAAATCGCCTAAAGGTCATGGATTCTACCGCCTTTTCGCTGTGCATGGACAATAACATTCCCATCATGGTCTTTAATGCCTACACGCCTGGCAACCTCATGCGGGCCGTGTGTGGAGACCTCTCCATTGGAACGCTGGTAAGCTAACATGGCACTGATCTTAGGGATTGAGAGCTCTTGCGACGAATCGGCCCTTGCGCTGTGGCGTCCACAAGGCTCCCCTAAAGACGCCCTTGTGGGCGAATGGGTACGCGCCAAGCTGGAAGCTCACGAGCAGTACGGCGGCGTAGTGCCGGATATCGCCAGCCGAGAGCACCTCATTGGGCTGCGCATGCTGCTAGAGCCTATTAGGCCTTTTTTGGCCGAAGTTAAGCACATCGCCGTCACGCGTGGCCCAGGTCTGGCCCCTTGCCTAGCCATGGGCATCAGTCTGGCACGCAGCCTAGGGCTGCTTCAAAAAATCCCTGTCTTTGGCGTCAACCACCTGCAGGGTCACGCGTTTTCAGCCTTTTTGCCCGCCTTTCAAGTCCAATCGGATTACCCCCACCCAAGGGCCTTCATCGCTACAGCCCTACCCCACCTAGGCCTACTGGTTTCCGGAGGCAACACCTTGGCGTTTTTAATTACGGAAAACTACCAGTTCCAAGTATTGGGCAAAACCCAAGATGATGCCGCCGGGGAAGCCCTCGACAAAGGCGCCCGCTTACTGGGGTTTCCCTACCCCGGAGGTCCTTGGATTGAAAAATCAGCCCAACAGGGCGACCCGCACAAGTACCGCTTCCCGCAAGCCTTCCCGGCCGCTCAGGACCTCAAGTTTAGCTTCTCAGGCCTAAAAACGAGCCTGCGCCTCTGCCTCGAAGCCCTCCCCAAAGAACAGGCCGAGCTCCCGCACCTGTGCGCCAGCTACCAAGAGGCCGTCGTCAGCGCCCTCATCCGCAAGTTTAAGCAGATCGCCCAGTCCACACCTGCCAAAAGCCTAGGCCTTTCCGGCGGTGTTTCCCAAAACACCCTGCTGGCGCAACGCTTCCAAGCCCTGGGCCAATCCCTAGGCCTGCCCAGCTACCTCCCCCACCGCCAACACAGCGGCGACAACGCCACCATGATCGCGCTAGCCCATGCCGTAGTCCCAGAACTGTCTACCGCAAGTCCGTTCTCCTTTGCCCCAGCGCTAGGGTTAAAGGGCTAAGGGGCGCAAGCGCCCCTTAGGATCCCCTTTCCGATAGCGATTTATTAAAATGCTAACGCATTTTAGATAAATCGCT
>JANYDI010000068.1 GCA_025363695.1 Opitutia bacterium | reverse complement strand
CAGGCAAGGAAGGGAAGTGCGTAGCGCACTACGGTGCGTGAGTCACTTCCCTGACGCAGCATCCACCCCCAATGCCCCCCTAAACAGCAGGGCAATTAGGATGAGCCACCATACCCCAGCCAGTACGAGCTTAGGGGCCTGGGAGCTGATGCTGAGGGCTTGCGTGATGGGGCTGAGGGCCTTGAGGAGGCCATCCATAACCCACAAGAGACAGCAGCCCAGGGTATTAAACAGAGGGCCTGGGAAATAGGCAAGGGTGGAGATCCAGGCACAGATGAGCGTTAAGGAGCCGATGGGAACGGCAAATAGGTTGACCAGAGGGCTGATGAGGGAGAGTTTTTGGAAATGCATCAGCAAGATGGGCGCGCTTAGGAGTGTGGCTGAAAGACTTAGGCAGCCTGCTGAGATCAGTCCGTTTAGGGGAGTACTCAGAAAGCCGCTGAAGCGCAGGTGGTCTTGCCAGTAGCGTCCACAAGGGACACCGAGTAAGAAAAACCCGGCAACTACCGCGTGGGAGAGCTGGAAGCCGGCACTTAGGAGGGCTTGAGGCTCGATAAAAAAGGCAATCATGACGGAAGCCAGGAGGGCTGAAAGGGGCTGTGCTTGTCGTAGGGTTTTTTGAGCCAACCAAAAGACCATGAGCATCAAAAAGGCTCGCAGCGCGGAAGGCGCTAGTCCTGTGAGCCAAACGTAGCTAAAGACCAAGGGGGCGGCAAGGCCTCGGCTGGCAGGAAAGCTTCTGAGGCTCCAAAGCAACAGGCTGGCGAAAATCCCGACATGCAGGCCGCTTACCGCCGATAGGTGTAGGCAACCCGAGAGCCCAAGGCGGTCCTTGAGCTCCTTAGCCAGGGGGTGCCCCCTGTTGCCCAGAATCATGGAGGCATACAAGGCACGGTAGTCAGCAAAAGCCCAGGTGCGCTGCAAGTGGGTTTCCCATTTTTTAGTAAGGATGTGACGTTTGTGTTGCAAAGCGTCGCCTGGGTACGTAGTGTAAAGGTCATGAGCATGGCGTAGGCGATAATGCACGCCGATGCTGTGTAGATAGGTATGAAAAGACGGGTTAGCTTCCAAGGGTTCTAGCACGCCTGTGAGCACAAAATGTTCAGAAGGCACAAGGGCTTGCTGTTGTTCGGGCAAAGACAGGTAGGCGCAAAGGCCCTCGGGACCGCTACTTCGGGCCACCAGGGAGCTGCGTCCAAAGCTATTTTTTTGCCCAAACACACGTAAAACCGTCCATTCAGCGGTGTATTCTTTAGGGGCTAACAGGCTTTTGGGGATACAAGGAAAGCGTTTATGCAAAAAAACACCACAGAAGCAAAAGACACTCAGGCAGTAACTCAGGGCCCAAGCGCCATTTTTTTTAAAAAAAAGACTCAGGACTGCGCTGAGCATGGCCAGGCTTCCCACGCCCAGCAACAAGGGGGCTCCTAGGTAATGAGGAAAGGCATAGGTGAGGCTGGTCCCCAAAAGGCAGGGAAGTACCCACCAGATCAGGGGATGGTGGCCAAGTCTAAAATAAGCGGCTATTTTCATTATTCTTAAGGCAAGGAATGGTTTTTGCTTTCTTCTGTATCGGATAATTATTTTTTAATTGCATGTTCCTCAGGCTCAGTTTCATTCGAATGCGTAAGGCCATTGCAGTGCTGGGCTTGTGCTTTTTTACTCGAATACTTGCCCAGACAAGCACGCCCGAAGTCGATTTCAGTGGCCATGCGGATATCCATAAACACGTTAAGCATGCCACGGCCAGGCATAAAAAACCCCCTAAAGAGCGCTTGGAGCTCAACCATTTTCCTCAAAAAATCCGTATAAAACACGAAAAAACTCCCGAAAAGGAAAAACCCTTATTTGTGCTTAAGGGCATAAAACTTGTCGGCTCCAAGACCTTTAATGAGCAGCAACTTGTTTCCACGTATCAGTATTTTTTGGAAAGGCCTGTCAGTTTTAAGGATCTTAAGATTATCCAAAAGAATATATTAGAGTATTACCGAATACGGCAATATTTTTTTGTAAAAGTGCTTTTATTGGAACAAAAAATTGAAAACGGCATCTTGCGCCTCTGTGTTATAGAGTCTGCTTTTCATAGCTTACACCTAGAAGGAAATCCGGGAAACACGCAGCGTTTTTTCAAACACTACGAGCAAACGCTTAAAAACCCCCCTTCTTTTAATTACAAGTCGATTCAAAAAATTGTTTATTTGGCCAGTAAATTGCCTGGGGTTAAGGCACAGGCTGTCGTCTCGCCTTCTAAGGCAGTCCCTAATGGTGCGGATCTCAATATGTTTGTGAGCAAAAACAAGACCGAAAGCTTCCTGCACCTCAATACGCGCGCGGGCAAGCTCTTGGGCCCTAGTCAAGTGATTTTGGGCCATACGTTCCTGAACCCGTTTAGGGGGGGGGATAAGCTGGAGTTCATTTACGGATTCAATCCGCATAATCCTCATCTCATGCGCTATGCTTCGACCAGCTATAAGCAGACTTTTTACGAAGGAGCAAGCCTGGAGGTCAACGCCAACATAAGCCGTACGCATCCTGCAGGTGCCTTTACGGCCCTGGGCTTTGAGGGGCGCAGTAGCGGTGTAACGCTTCTGGCAACACGGCCTTTGCTGAGCTCCTTTAGGACGAGCTTGAATGTTTTTGCCCAAATGGATCTCGCTCACGTGGCAACCTTTGTGGCCTCTTTGGATGCCATGGACGTCAACAACAAGACGCGTATCGTGCGTGCGGGGGCGCATCTGGAGGCTAACGATCGTTACGGACAGCATATTTTGGACCTAAAAATTTCCCAAGGTTTGAATATTTTTGGGGCCTTCAAGCAGGTCTCTCAAACCACTAAAGCCCTAAAGCCTGGAAGTCTTGTCTTCACAACCCTGGATATTGAGTACACGCGCTTGCAGTATTTGAGCTCTCGAGTCTCCCTGCTAGGCGGCACAAAAATACAACTTACGGGCCAGCCGCTGTTGGCTTCTGAAAAACACTTCTACGGAGGCCATACTTATGGCCGCGGTTATGACAACTCCGAAATTACCGGGGACGCTGGGGTCGCTGCCTATCTGGAGTTTCGCTTCGATGCTATGCCCAAAATCCGCTACCTCAACCGCATCCAGTATTATGGCTTTTATGATATCGGGTACCTTACCAATCGCGGTATTCCTGATTTGGCAAAACTCAGCGCCGCCTCCGCAGGCTTTGGTGTACGCTTTTACGCCAACAAGGTCAGGGAGCGCTTGAACGGGTACTTCACGGCCGAAATGAGCTTTCCGCTGACCCGCAACGTCACAACCGAAGGCAATCGTAGTCCGCATTTGGTGTTCCTACTAACATGCTTTTTGTAGGGCGGTTTTAGCGGGTTATAGGCCAAGGGGCGCTTACGCCCCTTAGGATCCCCTTTCCGATAGCGATTTTGCAAAATACTACGTATTTTGGCAAAATCGCTATCGGGAAGGAAATACTAAGGCCCCCACAGATCGCTTCGCGATCGAACATTTTTTATTCAAACAACATAATGCCCTGGGCTAGGGTGTTAGGGCATGTGATCAATTAAGTTATCATCAAACCACACATAAGGAGGCCTGAAGGGCCGGCAGATCGTAGCCCAGGGCGTAAGCCCTGGGTTTACAGGTGAAAAATTTTTGAGCCCTACAGGGGCGA
>JANYDI010000067.1 GCA_025363695.1 Opitutia bacterium | reverse complement strand
TGATACAAGGCCCCCCACAGATCGCGAAGCGATCGGATTTAGGTATTCTAAGCTAATTTATTAAAACCACAAAATGAGAGCCCTGTAGGGGCGAATGCTTGTCAGCCCAGGGCTTTAGCCCTGGGTTTACGGGTAAAAATAAACCAGAGCCCTGTAGGGGCGATTCATTAAGATATATCAAAATCTTGTCAAATATGTTCTATATATCAGATTATGAGAATCGCCCCTTCAGGGCTCTCATTTTGTGGTTTTTTATAACATACATCCGGATCGCTTTGCGATCTGTGGGGTGCCTTGTATCTCCTTACCGATGGGCGAATTGTGAAAATGCTCTGCATTTTCATAATTCGCCCATCGGAGGGGATCCAAGGGGCGCAAGCGCCCCTTGGCCCTTTATTAGTCAATATTACCAGCGGCACTATCCAGCGCCTTTGAAACGACGTCTTGATACTTGCGTATAAATGCGTTTTGGGGTTGAGCATCTTGCCCTAAAGAACTTGAAAAATTACTGATTTCCTCGGCCGTTGGAAACTGAGTACCTGCGGTAGTCCGAGTACCAAACTGAGCACCGGACACGGCTTGCATGCCCGCATCAGGGTCGATTTTAGACGAAGAGGGCTTGACGTTAGACAAGGGTTTAGGGTCGGGTGAGCGAGGGTTCGGGGTTGTAATATCCATAGTGCCTCTAGGGTACTCGATCAAGGGGCTTAAATCAAACAAAAAATAAGAACTTGTGTTCGTGGAGGTGTTTTGCAAAGGTGTCATTCAACAAAACTGCGATGAACAGAGTCTACATCAAAACCTACGGCTGCCAGATGAACGAGCGTGATTCGGACGAGGTAGCAGCGCGCCTGCGGGAGCGTGGCTACAGCATTGTGGACAGCGAACACGAGGCGGATATTGTTTTGATCAATACCTGTACGGTCAGGGATTTACCCGAGCAGAAGGCCTTTGGCAAGGCGGGGCGGCTGCAAAAATTTAAGCGTAAAAACCCTGATTTTATCCTGGGTATCATCGGTTGCATGGCCCAAACCCGCAAGGAAAGCCTGCTGGACCGCCTTCCGGATTTGGATTTGATTATCGGGACTCAAAAATTCCATCGCGTGGCCGACCATTTGGACCACCTGATTGCAACGCGCCGAGGCCAGGGCCCCAAGCCAGCGACCTTGGTAGACGTTGAGGAGGAAGCAGGCTCACAGGAAACCATCAGCAGCCAACCCCCGGTGGGGATGGCAGGGAAAAAGGTCAGCGCCTTTGTTTCTATCATGCAGGGCTGCAACATGAACTGCCATTTTTGCCATGTACCGCAGGCCCGCGGAAAGGAACGCTCGCGCTCCATTCCTAGTATTATTGAGGAGGTGCAACAACTCGTCGCCTCGGGCGTCAAGGAAGTCACGCTCTTGGGCCAAATTGTTACCAGCTATGGCCGACGGGAAATCGACTTTGTCACTCAAAAAAGCCCTTTTGTGCAGCTCCTTGAACAGCTTGAAGCCCTCGATGGCCTGGAACGCATTCGCTTCACCTCTCCGCATCCTCGCGGTTTCAAGGACGATCTCATCGCATGCTACGGCCGGCTCAAGAAGCTCTGCGAGCACGTACACCTGCCAGCCCAGAGCTTTTCCAATGCCGTCCTAAGGGCCATGAATCGCCCCTACACGGTAGAACGTTACTGCGACCTCGTAGACAAGCTCCGAGCCATTCAACCCGAAATTTCCTTTTCAACCGACATCATCGTTGGCTATCCGGGAGAAACAGAGGAAGACTTTGCGCTCACGAGCCATTATTTTGACCAAATTGGCTTCGATATGGCCTTTATTTTCAAATACAGCGAGCGCCCCAACACCTTTGCAGCCACGCTCAAAGACTCTGTCCCCGAGGCTGAAAAACAACGCCGCAACCAACTTCTGCTGGACATCCTAGCCAAGCATTCCCTCAAGCACCATCAATCCCTCATCGGCCGCACCCAGGAAGTCCTTGTCGAAGGCCCGGCAAAACGCGGAGACAACATGCTCGTTGGCCGCACCCGGACCTACCGCAAAGTTATCTTCGAAGGCCAGCCCCGCCTCATCGGCCAGCTGGTCCCCGTGTACATCGACACCGCCACGACCACGAGCCTGGGCGGGAGCTTGGTGGTAAGGGAGGCGTAGGGGCTAAGGGGCGCTTGCGCCCCTTAGGATCCCCTTTCCGATGGGCAATTTTACAAAATGCTAGCGCATTTTGATAAAATTGCCCATCGGGAATTGGGTATACTAAGCCCCCCACTTGAAAGGCGATTAGATAAATCGCCTTTCAATGAGGAAGGTGTATTATTAGCTTGTTAAATGGGGTTGGAGGGGTTATGATATATTGAAATATATTTAACGATTAACAACGTAAGGTTTATATCTATTATGAACTCAATCAACTTCCCCTCCAATCCTTTTAAATCCGCCCAAACGAGCAAAACGAGTAAAAGTGCTCCAAAAAACCTAGCCAATCAAGAATCTGTAACACGAGGAAAGACACAGACAGAAGCAAGAATTCTAGTCCATAGCGAACTGCCAATTACGAGTTTCAAGCCTGCTAGCAAAAGAAAAACCGAGGTAGCATACGAGGAGCTTCATAGCTCCAAAGAACGTAAGAAATTCCTAATGGATCTGAGTAAGCAGTATGAAGCGTCAAGTAACGAACATGAGGGAACTGGTAACATCCCCAACTTCTCAGCCAAAAACGCTTCCAATTTGGCCCTTGCAGCTGCGAAAGGAAAACTAAAAAAAACTACCATTAAAGATAAAATTCAAGAAAAGTTTTTTTTAAGCAAGGCAGAGCGGAAGTCTATGGATCTAGATCTAGAAAGAATGGAGCGAGGCCATGAGCCTGGTCAGGGCTTTTTATCCATAACTTTTGACAAAAAACTGGCAACACTTAATCCTACTAAATATGCCATAAGGCCGTTTTTGAATGACCTAAAGAGCGAGCACAAAGAAATAAGCACGCTCGCAGAAAAATTCCTCAAGAAGTTGGGATGCGAGGATGATATGATAGAAGCGCTTAAGAAACAAGATCAAACTGCCGCTATTGAGCGCCTAAAAGATATCCTAGACCTCTAACCCAGCCCCCCGATAGGCGATTTTTGTTTTTTATTATCAAAAATGCATTATTGTCTTTCAAAATCGAGTTAAGGGAGTCATGATATGTTGATATATATTTAACGATTAATTAACAATGTAAGGTTTATATTTATTATGAGCAGTTCACCCATTGGTCCCAGCACTCCACGTCCTCTTCCCCCAACGCCCCAGCCTAAGAGACACCACGTCCCCTTCCTCCTACGCCTCAGCGTTCCTCTTCTAGCGCGCCTCAAAAGCCCCTTCCGTCCATCCCCACATCCCGGGCATCCGTAACACAAGAAACGCCTCAAGCTCCAGCTCAAGCAAGAACTCAGTCTCAAGTTGAAGTGCCGCCTCCCGATTCTAAGCCCATTGCCAAAAGAAAATCTGTGTTTGGCAAGATGAAGGCGGCGTACGGTGAGATGCAGGCTTCCCGAGAACGCAAGAAGGGGCTAATAGCGCTGAGCAAAAAGTATGCAAAATACGAAAATGAATTGGAAACATCGGATCCCAGACAATCCATCGCTGGCTTTGCCCGCGAGTTAGCCCTTTCAGCTGCAACGGGACGGTCTACTACCTCCGCCATAGAGGAATGTATGTATGAATTACGACAGGCTCCCGATGAAGGGAAAGCGTTTTTAAAACAATTCCTCAAAGAACTAGGATGCCCTCCTGACCTGATAGCTAAGCTTGAAACTCAAGACGAAGCGGCCGCCGTCCAGCTCCTCAAAGACCACCTAAAGCTTTAACCTCTCCCACCGACCCCTTCCTTTGATGGGCGATTTTTATTTCTGCGTTAGCAGAAATGAAAATC
>JANYDI010000059.1 GCA_025363695.1 Opitutia bacterium | reverse complement strand
AGGGGATCCTAAGGGGGACAAGTCCCCCTTAGCCTTCCTCTACTTACCTATGACGCCGGACAGAAAGAGTTTGTGGGGCCTCGGGTGGACGCATTTTTTTTTGTCTGCCTCGACCTTGATGGTGACCAGCGTGCTGCCTATTTTTATGCGGGAGCAGCTGGGGGCCTCGGCAAAGCACATTGGCTGGATGGAGGGCGTGGCGGTGGGCTTGGCATTTTTGGCTAAGATCTTTTCGGGAGTCTTGAGCGATATTTTCCGTAAGCGTAAACCCTTTATTGTTTGGGGAAGTTTTTTGAGCTTTTGTTCAAAGCCGTTTTTTATCTTGGCAGCCTTGATGCTGAGCACTCCGGCCATTGTTTGTGCGCGATTTTTCGATAGACTCAGCAAAGGCATACGTACGGCTCCTGCGGATGCCTTGACGGCTGATCTCAGCCCAACGCAACTCCGGGGCAATGGCTTTGGGTTGCGGCAAGCGCTGTATGTTTCGGGCTGTGCGGCGGGCATGTTGGCGACAGCTTTTTTGCTGGCGATCAAAAGCAGTTATGCGCTGATTTTTGGGCTGGCTGCGGTACCTTCCCTTTTGGCGCTACTGACCTTGTTTTTTTTTACACAGGAGGCACAGACGCGCTCTGAGTCAAAAACCTGGAAACTCAGCGATTTCAAGCGCCTGCCTTCGGCGTTTTGGAAACTGTTGTTTGTCGCGTTTTTGCTGATGTTTGGGCGTTTTAGTGAATTTTTTGTACTCCTAAAAGCGCGACACGTGGGCTGTCCCCTCCCCCTGCTGCCCTTGTTTTTTCTTCCAGAATTTATCGTTCAAGCTTTAATTGCCTATCCTACCGGCAAGTTTGCAGACCGTATAGACACGAAGCACCTTTTGGCCATCGGGATATTGATCCTGAGCGTGGCTTCCTCGATTTTGGCGCTGGCCTCATCGCCCTGGCACATGCTTTTTGGCAGCCTTATTTTGGGCCTGCATTTGGGCGTTACGCAAGTGGTGCTCAAAAAATCCATCACCGATACGACGCCCTCGCAGCTCCACGGCACAGCCTTTGCCTTTTTTTACCTCACGGAGGGCACGGCGCTGTTCTTGTGTAATCCACTAGCGGGAATGCTGGCAGACCATTTTTCGCTACATGCCCCGTTTTGGCAGGCTTGCACGGCGTCCCTGTTGTCGGCGATGGCCGTTATGTTGATGATAAGAAAAGGAAAGGGCTAAGGGGCGCTTGCGCCCCTTAGGATCCCCTATTGATAGGCGATTTTTAAAAATGCGATGCATTTTATAAAAATCGCCTATCAAGAAGGGTGATACTAAGCCCCCCACAGATCGCGAAGCGATCCGGGTGTTTTATTCCACCTTTAGGGCCCTCCGCAGCAACTCCTTCACCGACTCCTTCGGGGATGTCTGGTGGTAGAGAATGCCATACAAGGCCTCAAGAATCGGAGCTTCGAGCGCTTTTTGCTGAGCCAGAGCCTGGAAGGCTGCGGCACTACCAAAGCCCTCGACAACGCCGTGGATGTGCAGGGATTCAGGACTACTGCCGCGGCCCAGGGCCTCACCAAAGCTACGATTGCGGCTCCAGGCACCGAAGGCTGTGGCCACAAAATCACCCAGGCCGCTTAAGCCATAAAACGTTTCTTCTTGGCCACCTAGGGCAACGCCCAAACGCACATATTCACGCAAGCAACGCGTTAACAGGGCCGCCTTGGTGTTGTCGCCAAAGCCTAGACCATCGCAAACGCCTAGGGCTATGGCGTAGACGTTCTTGAGGCAAGCGCCCCACTCCACGCCAGCAACGTCATTAGATCGATAAATGCGCATACTGGGGCAGCTCAGAGCCGTCTGAGCCGTCTGGAGCAACGCCTCTTGCTCAGAGGCCAAAACAGCCGCACAGGGCTGTCCTTGAGCTACCTCGAAGGCATGATTGGGGCCAGACAGGCAGGCGTAAGGTTGCAACGGAAACACGCTTTGGAAAAAAACACCCGGGCGTTGCTTGCTTTGCGGCTCCAAGCCCTTGCACAGGCTGATCAGTAAGGTATCAGGCTTTAGGACCCCGCTTATTGCATCAGCCCATGCGGCTAATCCCTTGGCTGGACTGGCCAAAAGCACCCACGAGCACTGCGCTAAAACGCCTTGGAGGTCCATGCTGATTACCAAGCTTTTAGGTAAGGCGATCCCTGGCAGGTACTCCCGATTTTCCCCATCGCGCTGGAAATCCAGGGCCTGCTGCTCACGCCTAGGGACCAAAAAAACCTTACGCCCCGGACTCGCTGCCAATACGCAGGCCATCGCCGTTCCCCAGGCCCCAGCTCCCAATATTCCTATCATGCGCCTAGGATAGGGGATGGGAGGCGCTGAAGTCAAGGGTTTTAGGGGGAAAAGGCTTAGGAGGCGCTCGCGCCCCTTAGGCCGGTTTGAGGGGCACATTGGGGGTTGATGCTGCGGAATGGAAGTGACTCACGCACTGTAGTGCGCTACGCACTTCCCTTCCTTGCCTGAACCCCCAATGCACCCCTCAAACCGGCTCGAAGCAGTTC
>JANYDI010000167.1 GCA_025363695.1 Opitutia bacterium | reverse complement strand
CCCAGTTCGTAAATCCACAGTTCTGCATTAGCCCGTTTAGGCGCTTCCCGACCCGCGGGTCAATAATTATATCGGACTGACTATCGTATACCAAGGCCTCCACGCACAGGTCGACACCTTGTCCCTTCCTATGAACGTCGTTCTCCCCTAACACCTTGGTGGGGGATTTCGTCACCAAGGTGTCCGAGTTCTTATTAGTGCGATAGCCGCCAAGCTCTGGAGGAAGCGCGTGCTCCAGCATGCGCTCCACCGTAGGCTCCAGATAAGGACTCAGGAAGCAGAACAGCCGAGCGTTGGCGGCGTTTCCTAGGAGGGGGACCTCCAGGGTCTTGTTTACACTTGCCGCAGCTTCGGCCTGCTGTGCGGGGGAAAGGGCCCCTATAACAGCCGTGGTGGTCGCTGTGACGTCGTCCCATTGGACCGTAGCCGCGCCCTCAGCAGTGATAGTTAGCTCGGCTCCACCAGGCTTCAGCGTGAAGCTGTAACGCCCACCGGAAAGCCTCACAAACTTCGGGACGGTCTTAACCGAGCCATCCGAGTAAGTTTGGAGAACCCCGACCATAATATGGCCAAATGGCATGTTGAACTTGCCGGAGCCCAGTCCTGGGATGCTGAAGTAGTAGTTTGACCAAGACGTCCCGTCGAAGAACAAACTATTCGGGCTCTCCGGACCTGCCCCTAGCACGGTTCCCAGAAGCGCGGTGGAGAAAACCGAGGCCCGGCGGGCATACTCCGATGGTGTTTCGACCCCCCCGAAGAGGACGTAGTCTCCACCACCCCCTAGTGTATAGTACTGCGGAAAACCACCGGTGACGTTGGGGACAAAGAAGGACCCGATTCCCCCGACCCCTGGGACCTTCGTATACTTCATGGACAGGTCAAGAAGGGCCAGCCTGTTCGTAAGAACTTGGGAGAACTCGTAGGACACGGGGTTGTCCGCAACCTGGCTGGCGTAGAACGGAGTGCTCAGCAGCGGCTGAGCCTTGCCCGCCTTGTCGTATATGAATAAAGGCTTGTTGGGGGGAGTCGACTTGGGGTCCACCAACTGCGCGATGTCTATTACGTTGCCATACCCAGCCAGGCCACAGCGCGGGTTGAAGTCCGCCCATTGGCTGTCAGGCAAGTGCATAGCCGGTGGGGTGTATACCCCACCGGAGGCGAGCCACAGCACCACTTTAGCTGCCAACACTGCCGCGTCTTTCCCCGAGGATAGCGCGGCGTCGGGGAACCCTCCGGAACCAGTAGCCGCCAGCGTCTGGAGCTCGGCCGTTGTAACCCTTGAGAGAGTCTGCGCGTTATTCTTGGTGTCGAAGTTTATTTCCGTAGCGAAGAACTGCCCCCCGATATTTACCGCTTGAGTGACCCCTAGGTTATTTCTAAGCCTATTTATGGCCCCTTGGTCCTTGTTGCCACCCTGGTTTTTATCTGCTTTGGCTGTCGCCGGGTTGTCATCGATGTCCACGATGACGTCAAGAATAGTGGGGACATACCGGAACATAGGGATAGTGGCGTTATTCGCCGCACCCTGACCGGCTGCGGCCCCGGCAGAACTGGCTCCCTGCCCCCCGGTGCTCGCCGCGGCCTCCTGCGCACTGGTCGTAGCAGCTAGGCTCGCCAATCGAGCCAACGCGGTGTCGGCTCGCAGAAGAAGCTCGGACTTCATGGTTTTTGCCCCACCCGTGGACAAGGCCTCAATCGGCTTGGGGTCTTTCAGATACATCAGAGCAAAGTTTAGCCGCATGTTCTCCGACTTCTGGATGTCTGAAATCTTTATGTCGACGACCTTGCGCACCATACTAAAAGCCAGGCTTCGCTCGCTCACCTGCCCATAGGCTGGCGCAATGCTATCGCTTACCATGAAAGCCACCGCTTTTAGGCTCTCCACGTAGTAAAGCTTCCCGATGCGGAAATCTCGGACGTCACGTACAGGTAGGCTGCACTTACGCGTCTTGGCATTGAGCATGCCCAACACGACCGGGGCAAAGAGTGCCGCCATGTCATCGTTGGTCACGTTGGGGTTGTCCACAGGACCCCGCGTGCGCAGGCCATACTTGATTAGAAGGTTGGGGTCCTGATAGGTCCCCGCGGGGAAGTCTACCGGACCGACGTAGGGCATCGTCCACTTGGCGTCAGCGCGCGTCTCAAGCTGCGTGTCGTCGCGCTGGATGTCTGTACCCTTGGAGGCTATATCCGCCGAGATGAAGAAATCGGCCCGCGGGTTGAAGTCGAAGCGCGTGTTGGCGGCGTCGTAGCTAAAAATCTTGTTCAGGCTGTTCGCAGTGTCATCCGTGTCCAGAAATTCACGAGTGTACTCTGTGAGCGAGCGCTCGATACGGTTGTATCGGGGAGGGCGTACGATGATGGTGCCATCCCGAGACTCAAACACGTCGTAGTAGGTGGCCGTACGTAGCTCGTCAAAAATTTCCGACGGAAGCGTAGTCTGCGAGAAGAAGTTCTCGAATCCCGACGCCACGGTCTCGTTCCAGACGATGTGGTCGCCGTGCTCCATCACGCCCATCACCGACTTGCTGAGTACCGGCAAGAGCTCAGATTTCTGTCCATCCGTACTGGGTTGAGGCTGCGGGAATAGCACGCTGTCCGTTGAGGTCTCGGTGGACATCAAGTACAGTGTGAGCAGGGTGAATATATTGAACTGGAAAGCTAGGGAACCCGTGACAGAAGAGAACTGGTTGTTATCAATCTTGTACAACGCCGCCGTGGGGTTCTGCTCATTTCCAGTGGCCGTCTGCTTCATCGTGACTTCTTGCCACGCCAGGACCTCGTTTAGGAGCTCTGAGGTAATCTGCTTGGCGTTCTTGCCTTGGAAGAGATGCTCTAGAACAGCAGGGGTGTCGGCGCGGTTGATGTTGATGCCGAGCTCTTCCCGAGGGTCCGATATGGCTTTTTGTTTGATGATGGTAGAGAGGTAGAACAACTTAGAGATGCCGGACACGTTCAGAGTCTTGGAGTCAAGCTCCCCGTACGCGCTGCCGTTGGTAACGACCGAGACAAATCCAAGGTATTCCAACTGGAAGGTCTTCCCCCCGTCGCGGCTGACCTTGACCATGATGACATCGTTCTCTCCGATGTCGGCTCGCGTAGCCTCTAAAGACTGGGTGTCCTCGGCCGAGGAGCGCTGTGCTCCAGTAGGAGCCTGCCCTTTGAAGGAGATGAAGCCCAGAGAGCCGCCGTTACTATCTTTGGCGTTGGGGGGTGCCAAGACCACCGTGAGGTCGTTGGCAAAGGTGTCAAGCGACACCGTGTACCCAGACACCGTGCGCACGAGGTCGCTTATGTCCCGATACGGATTTCCGTTTAGGTCCTGGCGTAGGTCGATGTCACCATCGTCGACGGCGCGGAAGAAGTCAGTCTTGAACTTCGCCCACTTGGCATTGAGCTTTTCGGTGTACCCCTGGTCCAGAATGTTTCGCCAGTACTCATCTGCGTTCGGGTCTTCCCAATCCAAAGGGTCAACGAACTTAAACGCTCCTGGTAGGTCTGGCTTTGCTTGGCCGTCAAACGGACTGATGCCTCCGAAGCTACGCAGGGCGGCATCCTTAAGGTCTAACTGAAACACAAGAAAGCGCCGTTGCACGCGCACGACGCCATTGTCTCGATTAGAGTCCGTGAGCACGCTTTCAGCCATGCCCGCCTCGCTGAGAGTCACTGCGGGCGCCCGCCTTGCCCTTGGCTAGGGCGGCGTTGTCCACGTTTCGCCCGACGAACTCGATGGTGTAGTCCAACAAGTTAGCCATCTTGATGTCTTCCGACCAATCCAACCGCTTAAGGTAGCCCAAGAACTTTCGGGCACCCTTAGGGTAGCCGTTAAGCTCCAGCAGGAAGCGCTCCCCCGTTCCTTGTTGCCCAAACAGGGGGGAGAAGTCGTTGGCCGCC
>JANYDI010000144.1 GCA_025363695.1 Opitutia bacterium | reverse complement strand
TGTATCGCCTCACCGGGTAGCGAATTGCTGAAAATGCGCAGCATTTTCACAATTCGCTATCAGTTAGGGGATTTAAGGGGAGCTCGCTCCTTTTGGCCCTTTACACCTCCACCTCCTTTTCCTTGTGGCCGTAGCGAACTTCGTATTCTAGGCGAGAAAGCGGCATTTGGGTGTAGTCGGGCATGCGTGGGTTGGGGTTACGAATGCGGGCGAGGTAGGTAACGCGGGGACGTATCCCTAGGTACCCCAGGACAGAGTAGTTGAGGGGTGAGCGCTTGAGGGCTGAGACGCGGGTCTTGGGATCAGCGATGTCGCCAAAGACGATGGCCTCGGCTGGGCAAACCTGTTGGCAGGCGGTCTTGATGACGCCGTCAGGAACAGCGGTGTTGCTGGAATCTTTGGCTATGCGGAGTTGGCGGATTTTGCCTTCTTCGATACGTTGCACACAGAGGGTGCATTTTTCCATGACCCCACGCATACGCACGGTAACGTTGGGGTTTTTTTGCATTTTTTCGATCTCGGGCTTCCCGGCAGGGCCTAAGGGGCCTTCATAGAAGTGCCCGATGTGCCGCTTGTTGAAATTGAAGAAATTGAAGCGCCGCACCTTTACGGGGCAGTTGTTGGCGCAGTAACGGGTCCCGACGCAACGGTTATAAGCCATAACGTTCAGGCCTTGCTCATCATGCACGGTGGCATTGACGGGGCAGACGTTCTCGCAGGGCGCCAGCTCGCAGTGCATACAGAACATGGGCTGGAAGACGACCTGAGGATCCTGAGGTACTCGAGTTTTTTCCGGGTGGCCGGTGGCGTCAAAGGCACTGGAGTAGTAGCGATCCATGCGGATCCAGTGCATCTCACGCCCGCGGCGCACTTGTTCCTTGCCGATGATGGGGATATTGTTTTCCGCTTGGCAGGCCACCACGCAGGCATTGCAACCCGTGCAGCTGTTTAGGTCTATGACCATGCCCCATTGCTGAGGGCTACTGAAGCCTGGGCTTTTGTAAAGAGATGCCCCCTGAGGCACTAAAGCGGCCTTGGTTTCTGGCGCCATGGCGCGATCTTTACCATAAATAGGAGGCGAATGGGCCTCCATACCCATGGCTTGGGCAAACTCGGGATGGGCCAAGTAGTCATCGCGATGCGCTTCGCGAATGATGTCTCGACCTTCCAAAGCGCCGTGTTCTTGGGTATTAGCCAAGGGGTAGGTTTTGTCCAATACCTCAAGCGTCGCAGCTGCCGTACATACAAGGCCGGGTTCAGTCCTTAGGGGGTAAAAATCAAATCCTGCTGCCGTTCCGATACTGCCTACCTGCTTGCGACCATAGCCCAAGGGCAACACGAGGGTGTAGTCTGCCAGTCCAGGCTGGATGTAGAGGGGCGCTTCGATGCTGACAGCTCCCACGGTCACGCGTCCGATACGCGCCTCTTGATGGCCGTTTTTGAACGTATTGGCATCGGCAGCGAGTTGCCCCAGCTCGCTCATAACCGAAGGCTTTGCAAGCAAGCCATAATGCTGGGCCAGCTCCGGGCTGATCAAAATGGCGTTATCCCAAGTCAGCTTCGTGATGGGCTCAGGGCATTCCTGCAACCAGCCGTTGTTGCTGTAGCGACCATCCAATACACTTAAGGAGGGCGCAAAACGCAGCTCCAGGGCGTTGTGGGAAAACGCAGGCGTCTTGAGCGGCTGGCCTTCAAGCAATTTCAGAGCAAGGGCCGTGTCCAAGCTTGGCACTACGGCCTTATACGCAGAGGCTTCCTGCAGCCCTTTGGTCAAAAAGCTACTAAAAGCAGCCTCGTCCTTGCTGGCCAGGAGCGCAAAGGTCTTGCGGACTTCCTCGTAGGGCGTGCTTTGGGTGTTGTCTAAGAGTCTTGAGAGTACTTCTAGGAGGTCGAACCCTTCAAACAAGGGCTCAATCATCGGCTGCACAGGCAGCAGCGTGCCGTCCCAGCAGCGGCCATCGCCCCAGGACTCCAGGTAATGTAACTGTGGTAAATAACAGCCTGCCAGGGCGGAAGTTTCGTCGTTTTCAATCCCCAGCCGGACTACCTGCGGCACTTGAGCCTGGAGCTCATGAAAGCCCACAGTCCCTGAATCCGTATAGGCCGGATTGCCCTCAAGGATCAGCAGCGTCTGGACCTTTTTTCCCTTAATGGCCTGGGCTAGGTCTGAGAGCCCCTCATAGGGCGCATCCGCCACAGCTAGGTAATCAAGCGTAGCTCCTGGCGCTTCCAGCGCGGCATTCATGAGTGCAACGAGCCAATGGATGGGCTCTGGGAGGTCTGAGCCCGCAATCACCAGGGCTTTACCGCGTTGCTCATACAGATCCTGAACACACTGAGTGATCCACTCCGCATCTACCTTGAGCGCCTGACCTTGCTTTTTGAGGGAAGCCAGTAATGCGGGCGAGGCCCCGCTTAGACTCAGCAAGGCATAGGCCACCTGAGCTGCAAAGGCGTAAGCATGACTGGCGCTGAGGCGCAGACGGTGATCGGCCATCGTCCCCGTGAGCGTCAGCGCGCTTTCCGCCACATAAAGGCGGCTCATATGCTGCGCAGCCGCGGGGTCTGAGACTTTACGCGTTTTGGCAAAAGCCCGCGTATAGGCCAAATGTCCGGGCTCCGTGCTGAGGAAGTCGCTTTCGATGGCCAGCACGCGCTCAACCTTGTCTAGGCGGTAGTAGGGCCGCAAGCGTTGACCAAAGAGCTTTTTGGCGGCTTTTTCAGGCTTTGAATAATCTAGGGCCGAATGCTCTACTAGGCGCAGTTGCGGATAGGCGGTTTTCAGCTCAGCAAGCAGACGCTCACGGGTTGGGGAGCTACTGGGCTCAAAGAGCAAAGCCATGCCCTCCCCCTGCGTGCTTTGAGCTTTTTGCGCCAGGCTTGCCAGCAGGTCGCGGCCTTGGTCCATGCTCAGCGGCTGCCCGTCTTTGCGCCCCGGGGAAAAGCGCTCAGGGTCATAAAGCCCCAAAACACTGGCTTGGGCAAACAAGCTAGTGCTCCCGCCATGTGGCAGATAGCTGGGGTTGCCCTCAATTTTGGTAGGCCGGGCCTCATGGGTTTCGATGACCAACGGCTCATGCTCCCAGACTCCCGGCATGGACGAGGCATAATACAAAGACCTGCCCGGGATGACCTGCTCGGGCTGCTTGTTGTAGGGGAGTATTTTACGTTCTTCGCGACGACAACCCGATAAGCCAAAGCCTGCCAAGGCAAAGGACGCCGCCATGATTTTAAGAAAATGCCGCCTATCCACGCCCTCTTCCAGCTCAGCAGCGCCACGAGGAAATTCGCGATACAGCCATTGCTTGAACTCGACATTTTCAGCAAGATCGTCCAGGCTGCGCCAATAACGTGGGCCCAAGGGCTCTTTTGCTTCAGGATGTGAAATCTTAATTTTCATTTTTTAGCCTCGTTAACGATGGCAACAGGAGCAGCCTTGAGGTGGATGGACCTGCCAGCTTTCGACAAGCTTCTTTCCTTCTGTGATCTGTGTGAGTGTATCCGGATAAGACCATTCCAGGTCATAAACTTTGTCTACGGGCCTGATGTGCTTGTAAGGCTCACGATGGCAATCGAGGCAAAAGCTCATACTCAGAGGCTTTGCATGGGCAACGACATCCATTTTATTGATTTCTCCGTGACAGTGGAGGCAACTGATGCCTCGGTTCACGTGAGCGCTATGATTAAAGTAAACGTAGTCTGGAAGCTGATGAATGCGGATCCAGGGGATAGGCTCCCCGGATTCATAACACCGCCGCACAGGCTCAAGATCCGGCTTTTCTTTGCCGATTTGCGTGTGGCAATTCATACACGTAGCAGCGGTAGGAATATTGGAGTGTCCTGAGCGATCCACATACGTGTGGCAATAACGGCAATCCAGGCCCAGTTGATCCACATGAATGGCATGGCTAAAGGGGACAGGTTGTATCGGCGCATAACCTACACGCGTGTATTTGGGCGTGGCATAATAAGTAACAAGACCCGTAACGACGCTTGAAATCACCACAAGCGCCACCACGATGCGCAACGGCATCTTATTCACCCATTTTGGAAAAATATTGGCCATAACGTTAGGGTTGCTGAGTCATCAGAAGGCTATCACTGAAGCTCATACGGACAGGCATGCGGCGCCTTCTTTAGCTCAGGAAGCCGCTCACAGGGCTCTTCGGAAGCCGAGAGCTCAGGAAATGAACGCCGCCCCACTCCACAAAAAAACACCCCCCCTAAAAATAAGCCCAAATACTTCAAAAAGTCTCTACGTGTGCAGGAATCTGTCATTTACAAACTAACAACGCTTGTTTATGAAGACTTGTTTTGAGCGTATTTGCAAGTCTAAAATACACTACAAAAAAAGTTTTAGACTTGCTGAAGTTTAGAAGCCTAGGCGTTGAAAGTAAAGGGCCAAGGGGAGCTCGCTCCCCTTAGGATCCCCTAACTGGTAGCGAATTGTTAAAATGCAGAGCATTTTAAACAATTCGCTACCAGGCAGGGTGATACTAGGCACCCTCCGGATCGCGAAGCGTTGGCATCTAAGTGATCTAACTGTTTATCAAAACCACACTTAAAGAGGCCTGAAGGGCCGGCATATCGTAGCCCAGGGCGTGAGCCCTGGGTTTGACATGGGAAACAGACCAGAGCCCTGTAAGGGCGGTACTAAAAACTTGAATACGAGTGTCGCCCCTGTAGGGCTCAAAAATTTTTCACCCGTAAACCCAGGGCTTACGCCCTGGGCTACGTATCTGCCGGCCCTTCAGGCCTCCTTAAGTGTGGTTTGAATAAACAATAATCGATCGCTTCGCAATCCGAAGACGGCTTAGTATCACCCTCCCCGATAGCGATTTATCTAAAATGCGCTTGCATTTTAATAAATCGCTATCGGAAAGGGGATCCTAAGGGGCGCCAGCGCCCCTTAGCCCTTAATCTACCCCCGCGCCAACCGATACATCCGCAAAACACGCTTTGAGATATTCGTCAAGGACTCCCAGGGGATGCGGCCGCACCACTGGCTGTAGGTTTCGAGGCTAATCGCAGCGTCGCCTTGGGAGCCAATCAGGACAACGGTATCACCACAGGCTGCCTGGGGGCAATCGGTGACATCGACCACCGTTTGGTCCATGCTGACTCGGCCTAAAATCGGACAAGCAAGCCCGTGGATGAGGACATGGCCGCAGTTTTGCCGCGTGGTAGGGAGGCCATCGGCATAGCCCAGCGTGATCACTGCGGTACGGCTCTCGCGCTTGAGGACATGCGTGCGCCCATAGCCAATAGAGGCGCCTGCAGGCAGGGTTTTGATCAGGCCTATGCGGGCACAGAAGTGAAAAATCGGTTCTACGGCAATTTTTGGAGCATACATCCCTCCAGGAACCACACCGTACTGCAAAAGCCCAATACGCACGGCGTTAAAGGGTTCCTGAGGAGAAGACAACTCAATGCTCCCACTGCTGTCGGCATGCAACCACGACAGGCTCGGACCCAAAGCCTTGTGGGCAAAGACGTCTAAAAGCCGTCGCCGTTGCAAGCGCACATAATCGAGGTCCTGTCCAGCCGTAGCCAAATGCGTATACAGCCCCTGCACCGACAGACCCTTGGCCGCCTCAAGCGCTGCATACAAGGGCGCCATACTTTCATGCCAAAAGCCAGTACGCCCCATGCCGGTATCCACTTTAACATGCGCCTGAATCGGACGCCCCAAGGCAAGCGCCCGATCATTAAACCGCTGAACCTCTTCAACACAGGACAAGGTAGGCGTCAGGCCATATTCCCACAAAAAAGGATCTTCTTCCGGTACCAAAGGACCCATGACAAGGATGAGCGATTTGGCCCCTAACTCCCGCAAAGCCACGCCTTCAGCCACATTCGCCACCCCAAAGGCCTGCACCCCGCATTGCAAGAGGTGCCGACCCACCTGCGGCAATCCACACCCATACGCGTCCGCCTTGATCGCCGCAACATAAAGCATCCCCGCAGGCAAAAAAGCCCGAATCCTCCCCACGTTGCGCTCCAACGCCGCAAGGTCAATTTCTAGCCAACAACGTGGCTTTAACTCCGTTTTTAAGTTCATGATGGATAGAGTAGGATAGGATAAAGGGCTAAGGGGAGCTCGCGCCCCTTAGGATGGTTTGAGGGGGGCATTGAGGGTTGGGACGGTGTCAGGGAAGTGACTCACGCACCGTAGTGCGCTACGCACTTCCCTTCCTTGTCCGAACCCCCAATGCCCCCCTCAAACCGGCTCAAAGCAGTTCGAAAAATACACCCGGATCGCTTCGCGATCTGTGGAGGCCTTAGTATATTCTTCTCGATGGCGATTTTGTCGAAATACGTAGTATTTCGCAAAATCGCCATCGAAAAGGGGATCCTAAGGGGCGCAAGCGCCCCTTGGCTTTTAACTCCTAACCCTTTACCCTTTACCCTTTACCCTTTACCCTTTACAAACTCAACACCGGTTCTAAACGCCGCCTAGCTTCTGCGTAAGCCCTATTCAATTCCATTTTTTCTAAAAACGTGAGCAGCGCGGGCTTGGGGCCCCCGAGAATCGCTGGCAAGGCGCACGGAAGCTGGTCCTTGTCCAGCGTGGTAAGGGCCAAATTGCGCTGCAAAAGGCTTGCACTCTGGGAAAGGGGCGTTTGGAAACGCTTGGGCTCGATGTGTTCAGCGGCAGCGATGATCTGAGCTAAGGAACCATATTGGGCGAGCCATTTTTGGGCGGTCTTGGGCCCAACGCCTTCTAGGCCAGGGATGTTGTCCGATACATCGCCCATCAAGGCTAAATAATCGGGGATCTGTTCCACGGATACCCCAAACTTTGCCCTAACACCTGAGGCCTCTAGAAGCTGCCAGCCCAAACCGGGCTGCCCTGGAGGCGCTGGGAGTAGCTGGGAAACATGGGGCCCGAGGCATTGCGCAAAGTCTTTATCGGCGCTGACAATGGAAACGGACTCCTGCTTTTGAGCCAACCTTTGCGCATAGGCGGCAATGAGGTCGTCGCCCTCCGTGCCTTCAGACTCCAAAAGCCCGTAGCCCATGGCGTCTGCCAAGTCCCGAATCAAGGGCAATTGCTGCCTGAGGGCTTCGGGGGCTTGAGGCCTATGCGCCTTGTAGGAGGGGAACAACTCCAGGCGTCGCTTTGAACCCCCGCAATCAAAGGCCACAAAGATACCCCTGGGAGCGCACTGATCCTCGAGCTTCCAAAGCATACGGACAAAGCCCTGGAGCATGTTGGTCGGGAAACCATCACTACGCGTCAAGGGCGGCACCGCATAAAAACTCCTGAAGGCTAAGTTGTAGCCATCGACAATGAGCCAGGGGCGATTCATCGTTATAGAGACATCAGCTGCATGACCGAAAAAAAGCCTACATTGAGGCTTTGAACAATAAAATTGACGACAAAGCGCAAGGGCGTGAAGTTGAGCAAAATCAAAACCACAAAAAAGCCATAGCGGCTCCATTGCATATAGGTTTCCTCCTTCATTTTAAAAAGATGCCGCATGAGCCGAGCCCCGTCCAGAGGCGGTATCGGGAGCAAATTAAACAAAAACAAGGAAGAATTCAGCAAGATCACGAGGGCAAAAAACTCCTCAATTTTGGGCACCCATGGGCTCAGCAGCCCTCCCAAACAGGCTGCAATCAAGGCAATGCTTAGGTTTGCTGCTGGTCCAGCAAGCATAATTTTGATCTCTTGGCTACGCCGTGTTTTGGGGTCTCCCAAAGACAGCGGCACGGGCTTTCCCCAGCCAAAAAGCGAAAACACCTGGCCGCCAAAAATCAAGGGCATTAGCACCAAAATCCCCGGTAAAATCAAGGTTCCCATCGTGTCGATGTGCGCCAACGGATTTAACGTTAAGCGCCCTTGCGCCCGCGGTAAAGGGTCCCCCAAGCGATTGGCTACAAAGGCGTGCGCCCACTCATGAATCGTCACGCTCGCCAGCAGCAACAAAAACATCAATGCCCCCTGGCGCACAAGCTCTAGCAGTTCCCAATTCATACGTCAGGTATAAGAACGCATAGTCTCGCACTTTGCAACTCCATTTTTCAGGAAGGGGTAAAGGGTAAAGGGTAAAGGGGAGCCAGCTCCCCTTGGATCCCCTTTCCGATGGGCGATTTTCTAAAATGCTAACGCATTTTAGGAAAATCGCCCATCGGGAGTGGGTATACAAGGCGCCCCACAGATCGCTTCGCGATCGGCTGCTATCAATAAAGAGGGGGGTTGGATTGCAGATGTATTGTAATATTTTTAAGATATTATGGTAAATTTATGGATTTTGAGGGCAATTTTCATGAAAAAGCCCGAAGCTTTAAGGCTTCGGGCTCAGCAGTGAAGTATTCTCAATAGATCTTTTTAGGTTTTAAGCGCGTAAGGGCGAAACTCGAAGTGATTTATGCTTGTAGGCTTAGGCGTTTGTAATTTTTATTTTTTTATTTTTTTATTAAGTATCAAGTCGAGAATCGCCCTTACGGAGCTCTAGAGTTTTATTTAGTCTAACCTATCTTTGTGTAAAGACAGGGGGTCAGGACGCCCGAGAACACGTATTCACGATCTGGGTTCTCGGGCTAGATTCGCTTCTTAAGCCGGTGAGAAAGGGTTGTCGTGAGTTCCGTGGTACAGAATCCAGGTATTATTTCGAGTAAAAGAGCTTGGTCGTTTTGGGTTTTCATGATGATTTTTTTGTTGCTGGCCAGCCGGGTTTTGTCCCTGTCCCTATAATTATAGCAAAAAACGATCGATTGTCAAGGGATTTTTGAAAAAAATTTAAAAATTTTTTAAAAAAAGTTTAGGGAGTAAATAAGAAATCGGTATTAATAGTGCGCCTAAGGAAGGGGATAAAAAGGGTCTAAGTTGTTGACTAACAAGCCTTTAATAAACAAAACACAAAATGAGAGCCCTGAAGGGGCGGCATATCGTAGCCCAGGGCGTAAGCCCTGGGTTTACGGGTGAAATTTTTTTGAGCCCTACAGGGGCGACACTCCTATTTTCTGGAATTTTCTAGTGTGCCGCCCTTACAGGGCTCTGGTCTGTTTTCCATGCCTAACCCAGGGCTTACG
>JANYDI010000130.1 GCA_025363695.1 Opitutia bacterium | reverse complement strand
GCCGATGCGCTTGGTGATGGCCAATGTGAGCTGATTGACCACAGCGCCAGCGGTACCTTGTTTGAGTTCCTCATGCATGGGGACGACGACGCTCCCTACGTCGTCCCCAAACTGCAGCTTTGCGTGGCTGCCTTTGCCGCTGTCTAGCCCCATGGCAACGCCAAAGTTTTTGCAAAACTCGCCCAGTTTACGGACGATGGCGTTGGGCTTATGGTTGCAGTCTTCGACGATGCCTTTGAGCTTTTTTTCTACGACGGTATCGATGACAGCTTTCATCTTTTCAAGTTGCTTTTCCTCTTCAGAAATTTCCGATGGCTTGGTGTTGCTTGCGATAATGAGGTCCTTCTTTTTTAGCTTTTTGGCGGGCTTGGGTTTTTCCTTTGGAGCGGGTACGCTGCGTTCTTGGACATGGGTGCGGACTTTTTGCTCTTCTTCTTGTCTGAGGCAGGTTTCGATGGCTTGCGTTTGTTCCTGTGCCGCAGCTTGCAATTTTTCGATTTGCTGTTCTATGATGCTCTGGACTTCAGGAGCTTCAGGGGCCATTTCTCTGAGTTGCTTGATTTCTGAAAATAGGTATGAGAGCAATAGCGTGTTGCGTTCCAGGGGGTTATGGAGGTTGGGGAGGGTAATGATCAGGTCTTTAGCTTCTGGCTTCTCTTCGATAAGGGGCTCAAAGAGTGTCTTTACGAATGCGTAGCGTTCGTTTTGAGCCTTAAATTTTTGGATCAACTGTTTTATAGCGGAAGCATTTAAGTCCTTTAGTAGCTCCGAGCGTTCCACGGGCAGTGGGTTGTCGGAAAGGATGAGGGTAGCCAGTTTACTGGACATCTGATCTATGATTTCTGATACGTCCAGCCTGCCCTCTTTAACTGCTTTTTCACTGAGCAACTTCATGTCTTCTTCGAGTAATAATTTTGTTAAATCTAGAGATCGCATGTTGCTTTCTATCGCTTGTTTTGTGCACTCAAATATGTCTACATATTTAATAGCGTCGAAGGCGTGTGGAAGCATGTCGGCTGGGGTGTTTTCTGTTCCTGAAATAAGTAAATATTGATCATCGAATTCATATTCTTCCCCATTCTTTCCCATGGGTATTGCTTTTTTTCGCAAAACCAGGCTATTGCGACGCGTTTCGATCTTGTTGTCGTGCACAGGGTAAAGTTTGAATTGTGTGCTGTTTTTATCCTCAGTCAAAGCAAGGGTATCTACGACAAAATCCTGAGATAATTTTTCTTCTTGAAAAAAGAGCGTTTCTTCGGGTATGTAAGCGAGCCTGATGGGTATGGGTGTTTTGATTTGGATGACGCAGGGCTTGCTTGTATCGTTGAAAATGAGTTTTGCCAGAGATTGAACCAGTTGAGCCTTGTTTTTGCAGTGATGGACCATCGCCTCTGGGTCTGAGCCTAGGGCCTTGCCTTGTTTGTCCATCTCGCCCAAGGGAACAACAAACAGCGCGGAGATTTTCATGGGTTGAATCTGCGCTAATTTTTCTTGTGCAAAGTTACTTTTTTTGGTGTCGATCAATACCTCTAAGGCTTCTATAAGATTCTTTTTTGATTCTTTTTTTAGAGCACTTTCTTCAATAACGGATTTAATCCTTTTAAGTTCATTTTTTGTTAAATCAATGCAGCGCTTGTCCAGGGAAATTAACTTCGGAGTGGGAGCTGCGTAAACGCTCGTGGCCAGGACCAAATTTATTAGGTAAAATGCTAATTTTTTCATAAATTAAATGATAGGAAAATGTAGATATTCCCGTCTATTGTCAATGTAATTTTTATTATTTTTCAAGAAAACAGCCTAGGGTGTGTCATCAATTAATCCTGATCTAACTTCCTAACTCAAAGCGGATAATGAGAGCCCTGAAAGGGCGACTTCTTGTCAGCCCAGGGCTTTAGCCCTGGGTTTGGCATGGAAAAAGGATTTAGAGCCCTACAGGGGCGATTCATTAAACCTGATATATTGCCCATCGTTGATTTTTAGATAAATTTGATGTATTTAATGAATCGCCCCTGTAGGGCTCTGGTTTTGTGGTTTTAAGCTTAGTTAATTGATCACACGCCCTAGAAGTTTATCCAGGAGGGGCCCCTTAACTTTTTTCTTCCCTTTATAACGAATACCTGCTACAAGGGGGCTTCGTGACGATTCCCCAAGAGAGTTGGACCCTGGCCCTGGCAGATTTTTTGCGCTCCCAAAGCCAGATCCAGGCGCTGATGCTGGACCCTAAGGCCCAGCGCATGAGCGTGGCCACGCTTGGGAAGCCGGATATGCGGTATTTGGAGCGGCAATTACTGGAAACCCTAGCCAATGTGGAGCAGTATGCCAGCCAAAGTGTCCACAGCATAGGCGTCCTTGTCCGTACCGTTGAAGGTAAGGTGTTTTTGGAAAAACCCAGCTGTCCCACGGCTCCACGCTTTTGGACCTGGCGCCAATTACCTTGGCCACAGCCCCAAGCGCAAGCGCAGCCCCACGAATGGGTCCTGATGGCCTGGCTGGCGGGCTTGTGTGGGCTTTTTGGACTTTTGGGCGTCAGCACGGCTTTGTTCCCGCAGCTGCCCACCTGGGTGCGGCCCGCTGCTTACTTTTTAGCCATGGCCTTGGGAGGCTGGGATGCCTTCATGGACGTCCTGCAAAAACTCCCCAAAGGGCAGTTCGATATCCATTTTTTGATGCTGGCGGTTGCCATTGGGGCCTCTGCCATCGGAGCCATCGGGGAGGGCGCTTTGCTGCTCTTTTTGTTCTCCTTTTCAGGTGCCTTGGAGCACTTTGCGCTTTTCAGGACGCACAAGGAGATCAAGAGCCTCTTTAAAATGACACCCAAGGAAGTCTTGCTCCTAGACCCCCTAGGCCCCTTAGGGGTAGAAAAACGCGTGCCTGTCGAGAGTATACAGGTGGGCGACGTTTTGGTCGTAAAGCCCGGAGACTTGTTTGCACTCGATGCCGAAGTGATTTGGGGCAGCACGGCCGCAGATGAGGCTACCTTGACGGGCGAAGCGCACCCCATCGCCAAGCAAGTAGGCGATACCGTTTTTGCTGGAACGATAAATTTGTGGGGCAGCGTGCAGGTCCGCGTCTTACGTCCTATGGCCGAAAGCGCCTTGCAAAAAATTATTCGCCTCATTCAGCAAGCCCAGCACCTCAAGGCGCCCAGCCAGCGCTTTACCGATCGCTTCGGCACGCACTACACGCTGCTGATCTTGGGGCTAACGACGCTCCTTTTTGTCTTTTGGTGGCAAGTCATGGGCGTGTTGCCCTTTGCCAATGGCCCCCTGGGCTATTCAGCCTTTTATCGAGCTATGACGTTTTTGGTCGTCGCCAGCCCCTGTGCCCTCGTGCTCTCAGTGCCTTCAGCCATCCTTGCCGCCATTGCCTGGGGCGCCACACGAGGGATTTTATTTCGTGGAGGCGCTGCGATTGAAAAGCTTTCCGAAATCGACGTTGCCGCCCTGGACAAAACCGGGACCCTGACAACGGGCGAACTCGAAGTGGAACGCGTGGAAAGCTTTCCTGAAGGCCAAGAAGCCCAGGTGCTGCAAATCGCCTACGCCATCGAGCAGCATGCGCAGCATCCTTTGGCTCGAGCTATCGTTGCCCATGGTAAAAAAATAGGCCTCACGGCCGAAAAGGTGCAAAATGTTAAATCTATGACGGGATTGGGCATCCAGGCCGATTATGCCGGTGCCCGCTGCCTGCTAGGGCGCCGAGAGCTCCTGGACATGGGCCCCTTGCAGCCCTGGGCCACGCAGATCCCCGAGCCGCCTGCCGCTTACTGCGAAGTCTGGGTGCTCCAAGGTCAGCTCCTAGGCCGTATTTTACTCAAAGACCAAATCCGTGACCAATCCCGCCCGGTACTAGAAACCCTGCGTCGCATGGGCATTCGGACCCTCATGCTTACCGGTGATCATCGTCAAAGCGCCGAAGCCGTAGGGCGCCAATTGGGCATCAGTGAAATACGAGCCCACCTCAAGCCCGAAGACAAAGTTGCCGTCATTCAAGACTTGACACGGGCCGGTTATCGCGTTGCTATGGTGGGAGATGGCGTCAACGACGCTCCCAGTCTGGCTGCTAGTTACGTCGCCGTAGGCATGGGCGCCCGAGGCTCCGATGCCGCGCTGGAACAATCCGATGTCGTGCTCATGCACGATCGCATCGACCACTTCCTCGACGCCCTCAATCTGAGTCGCCGAGCTACTCGCATTATTCACCAAAATATTAGCATCTCTCTCATCACCCTTGTCTTTATGGGCCTAGCAAGCCTTAGCGGAAAAATCCCCATCAGTCTAGGCGTCGTCGCTCACGAAGGCTCCACGGCTCTCGTTTGTCTGAATAGCTTGAGGTTGTTGAGGAAAGGAAAGGGAAAGGAAAGGGAAAGGAAGGGGAAGGAAAGGGAAAGGAAAAGGCCAAGGGGCACTCGTGCCCCTTAGGATCCCCTTTCCGATAGCGATTTTCTAAAATGCTGGCGCATTTTAGGAAAATCGCTATCGGGAAGCCTATACTAAGACCATCCCAGATTCCTTCGGAATCGAGATAACTGTACACTTCGATCCCGAAGGGATCTGTGGGGCGCCTTGTATTGCCGATTCTCGATAGCGATTTTCCTAAAATGCGTTAGCATTTTAGAAAATCGCTATCGGAAAGGGGATCCAAGGGGAGCGAGCTCCCCTTGGCCCTTATTCTAAAACCAACTTATGAGAAAAAAAACACTACTCATACTTATCCTCATCGCGGGGCTTTATTTACTGACGTCGTGGTGCAGGCCTTTTTCGAACCCGGACGAGGGGCGTTACGTGGAGATTCCGCGGGAGCTCTTGGAGACGGGCGATTGGATCTTGCCGCGGCTCAACGGGGTCTACTTTTTCGAGAAACCGGTCCTGTTTTATTGGCTAGAGGCGATTGTTTTATCGATAGGCGGCTTGCATTTTGGCGTCGCTCGGCTGCTGAATGGCGTTTTGGCCTTGCTGGGCTGTTATATGGTTTATCGGACGGCCCTTAAGCTTTATGGGCCTGGCGGGCCTGCTGAGCAGCCCGGTCAAGGGAAGGGTTTTGCCCGGGCGACAGGCTGGGCGGCGGGTCTTGGCTTGGCAAGTATGACCTTATATTTTGCGCTCAGCCAGATTATCACCTTAGATATGCTGGTGTGTACGACTTTGACGGCCACGCTGTGTTGTTTTATTATCGGGATTTTTGAAAAAACGATTTCGGGGCGTTTTTTCTGGGCCATGCTTGCCTATGCGGCTATGGGGCTTTCCGTTTTATCTAAGGGGCTGATTGGGTTTGCGCTTCCGGCTGGGATCTTCTTTTTATGGTTTTTGGTGGCCAATCAATGGTACCGCTTGAGACCTTTGTACTTGTGGAATGGACTGGTTGTCCTGGCTATCGTAGCACTTCCTTGGCACCTGATTGCAGCGATAAAGCATCCAGATTTCCTTTCATTTTACTTCCTTCATGAGCAGATTTTGCGTTATCTCACCCCCATTCATGACCGCACCCAGCCGATCTATTTTTGCACGGGTGTTTTCCTCCTTGGGCTGTTCCCTAGTTTGCTCTTTGTTCCCCATGCTTTGGTAGCGTTTATGCGCCCTGGCTTGAAGCAGGTCCGCAAACACCATGCGGTAAGGCTCTTTTTTCTGTGCTGGATTTTCTTTATTATCGCCTTCTATACGTTTTCAAAGTCCCAGCTCATTACCTATGTTTTGCCCGCCTATCCCGCAGCGGCCCTGTTCATGGCGCCTTTTTTTGCAAAACTTTGGAGGGAAAAAAAGACTTCTGGCCTGCATGCCTTGATGTCCTTGGTCTGCCTCATCGGAGTAGCCGTTATCCCCCTGGTACTACACTTGCGTTGGGACAAAACGGCTCCCGAGGCGCTGCCGATTTTTGCTGCGCTCATGGCCTTTTTGATCCTTGCTGCTGGCTTTTTTTGGTACCGCCGCAAATCCTTAAGCGGCCGTCAAGCGCTCCTGCATCCCCTCGTTTTTGCCGGGCTCTTGTTTCTTTTCTTCAATCCCTTAGCCAAGACGGTTCAAGCGCCTTCGTCACAAAAGATTGCTCGCTATATTAAGGAGCATCAAAGCCCAGGCAGCCAAGTATTTGTCTTTAGGCATTACATTCAAGACCTGCCTGTTTACTTGGAAAAATGCGTAGGTGTCGTGGATAACCGCAACCACGAGCTTGTCTTTGGTCTAAACGTAGAGGATCACAGCGATCGTGCCTTCAGCACCGAAGCGTTTATCCCCCATTGGCTCAAAACTCCCCATTGCTTCCTCGTCCTCCAAAGCACGGATCTGGAAATACTCCAAACCCAGTACCCGCAGGCGCGCTTCGTCTCTGTTTACCACGACGGTCCCTTTGTGGTAGTAGGCGGAAGTGGTGGAGGAAGTGGAAAGGGCCAAGGGGAGCGAGCTCCCCTTGGATCCCCTATCGATAGCGAATTGTAAAAATGCTACGCATTTTCAACAATTCGCTATCGAATGAGGCGATACAAGGCCCCCCACGGATTCCTTCGGAATCTAACTTCTTTTGTTTTTGATCGCGAAGCGATCGGAGGGGGTCTTAGGTTCTGTGAAGGAAATTTTTTTGTAATGAAGGATTGATATTTTAGGGCGTGTTATCAATTAAGCTATCAACAAAACGCACATAAGGAGGCCTGAAGGGCCGGCATATCGTAGCCCAGGGCGTAAGCCCTGGGTTTACAGGTGAAAAATTTTTGAGCCCTACAGGGGCGACAC
>JANYDI010000118.1 GCA_025363695.1 Opitutia bacterium | reverse complement strand
TGTATCTTATGAATTGCTTCGAGCTGGTTTTAGGGCGGGCATTGGGGGTTCGGACAAGGAAGGGAAGTGCGTAGCGCACTACGGTGCGTGAGTCACTTCCATGACGCCGTCCCAAACCCCAATGCCCCCCTAAAACCATCCTAAGGGGAGCAAGCGCCCCCTAGCCTTTTTTTCCACTTTAATCATTGACCTTTAGGCTTTTAGTTTATTGCATGGGGGATCGTGTTATCGCAGCGTGCTTTAGAGGTTCGTGGTTCTTCGGGGATTGCGGAGCGTATCGTGGCCTTGAAGGCCTCGGGGCATAGGGTTTACGATTTAAGCGTGGGGGATCTGGCCTTTGATACGCCTGCATGCATCAAGGAGGCTTGTATGCAGGCGCTTGTTGATGGGAAAACGCATTATTCGCCGGTGGGGGGTATACATCCTTTGCGTGAAGCCCTGGCGGAACGTTATACCCAGCGCGGCTATCCTGTGGGCCCGTCGCAGGTGTTGGTGAGCCCCGGAGCTGAATGCTCGGGTTATCTCAGTTTAATGGCTACGTGCCAGGCTGGCGATGAGGTGTTGATTCCCTCGCCGTATTGGACGAGTTATCCTGAAATGGTGAAGCTGGTCGGGGCCACGGCTGTTTTTGTTAAGACGCAGAGGGAGGCCGGGTTCAGACTCACGGCTGAGGCGCTTGAGGCAGCCATTACAAGCAAAACGCGGCTCATTATCCTGAGTAACCCTAATAACCCTAGCGGCGTCGTTTATACTCGGGAAGAGCTCGAAAGCTTTTTGGCGCTGGCCCTTAAGTACCGTTTGTATATCCTGTCTGACGAGATTTACGAGCATTTTGTCTACGATGGCCGCGAGCATGTGAGTATCGGTTCCTTGAGTCCTGAAGCTGCGGCTTGTACCGTAACGCTTTCAGGTTTTAGCAAAACCTATGCGGGTTGGCGTCTTGGGACAACGGTGGGGCCTATGCCGCTTATCCAGGCGATGGAGGCCCTGCAGGCGCACATAACGGGCTGTCCGAATACCTTCGTTCAGTTCGCGGCCTTGTCTGTATTTACGCATCCCATCGAGTGCTTGGAAGCCCTGACAACGATGCGTATTTCGTTAAATTCACGACGTAATTTGCTGGTAAGTACGCTGAGTATCCTGGATTGCCTAAGTTGCGCAGCGCCGGAAGGGGCCTTTTTTTTACTGGTAAATGTGGAGGCTTTGGGGATGGATGGCGCGACTTTTGCGGCTGAGCTATTAGAGCAGGAGTATGTTGCGGTGCTGCCAGGGTCCCGAATCGGAGACAATAGCCTTGTGCGCATCAATTATGGGGCCAATTCTGAGTTGCTCCAAAATAGTGTTGAACGCATTGCGCGCTTCTGCCATAAAAAGGGGGGTAAGGACTATGCTTTTTTTTAAAAAAACACGCGGCTTTTCGATTATTGAAATCCTCATCGTAGCGGCCATTATTGGCCTGGTAGGCTCTTTGGTGATTACCAATTTTGGGACACTTCTGGATGCGTTTTCAGCTAAAGACCCGAGCGTGCCTTTTTTGGAGGCCGTCCAAGAGGCCCGCATGCAAGCCATTTCCCGAGGTGAAAGCGTTTATTTGCGCATGCGAGAAGGCGCTTGTCAGATCATGAATCCGCAGGAGGAGGTCTTGATGTCGCTGCCCATGCCGCATGTGGAGGCTATTTTTTATGGCTATTTGCCTCAGAAGGGGCTTTCGAGCAAAATTGCCCAGCAAGACAGCGTTGCCTTGGCCGTTTTGCCCTTTGGTGCTGATGGCGGCAGTCCGAGTGTTCAGGTTGTTTTGTCGACCAAGGAAGACACGCGGAGCTTTCGGCTCGATAGCTTTTCATCCTGTATCTTAGAAAAATGAAAAAACAGCAGGGATTATCGCTCATAGAAGTCGTCATTGCCATGGCTTTGTTTACCGCTGCCATCGTCGTGCTTTCGCAAAGCTACGTAGGGGCCATGCTGTGCTTGGAGGCCGTGAAGGCCGATGATCCGCGTTTAGCCGATATGCGTTTTATTGAGGATACTCTTTATGACGTCACAGCTCGTGAGGAAATCAAGCCCTCGGGGGACATCCAAACCCTGGGCTCGGGGCGGGTTCGCTTTTCTACCGATGTTGAGGAAACGGAATTTGACGACGTACTCAAGGTTACCCTCGTGCTCGAATTTTTAGAAAAACGAGACGATCCCAAGCAGGCACACTGGGAAGAGGTCCGCTACCTGTATCGCCCTGAGTGGACGGATGCCGATCAAAGGAAGGCGGCCTTAGAAAAAAAACGAGAGGCCTGGGAAGCTTTATGTGCTTCCCGAACACGTACCTAGAGGATGCAAGTGATTACCTTAGAACCGGGCCGTGTGCGTTTGGGAAAAAGCGCTTGGACAGCGGCTCCTGGGGAAACAGCCCTAGAGCAAATTGTCGCTTGGGCAGGGGCCCTCGCCCATAGCACGGCCATTAATCGCCCTAAGGGCCCTGTAGCCGCGTTTTTACCGGATGATTGGGTGCGGGCGGTTTTTTTAGAGGTTCCCAAAGGGGCATCGCCAGAGGATAGCCAAGTCCTTCAGGCGTATGGCCTGTGGCGTTACGCAGGGGCAGCGTCTCCGGTTCTGAGTGCTTTTTGGCCTACACAGCAACGGGCGCATACGGTCTATGGAGTCGGGGCTTTTTTGGATCCTGCGCTGGCTCAAGCTTTTGTAACGGCGTTTTCGGCTTCAGGGCTGCAACTGGCTTGGCTAGGGCCGCAAGCCGTTCAGCAGGCTTCACCGGAAGCCTATGGACAGGCAAATCTTTTGCCTCAAGGCAGCGGAGCTCTTATTCTTTCAAAACAAAAACACCTAAGCGCTGCGCTGGGACTGGGGTTGATCTTGCTGGGCTTGATTTTTGGTAATATCCGCGCTCATAAAAAAATCCAAGCCGCGCGTGAGCAGCTTCAGGCCGCGCAACAGCTTTGGGATGCTATCTCTTTAGAAGAAGCTCGAAAAGCACAGTTGAGTGCCTTGTCTGCTCGCCTGAGGCAGTCAGGGCTTTATCACCTACCGCTTTTGTTTACGCGTTTGGAAACTTGCCTTGATGACGTGTTTTTGCAAGGCATAACGTGGGAGGATAATGGCTTGCTTTCACTTAAAGGTATCGTTTTGGGTCGTCAGGCTGCAGATCCTGAAGGCTTAGAGGGTAGCCTAGAAAGCTTTTTAGCACGGCTAAACATCGACAAAGTGGTTTCAAAGTCGCTCTTGGTTTCAGAAAATCGGCTTGATTTTGAGGTTTTATTTATTTACAATCAGGAGCTTTACTTGTGAACCCTAAATTGAAATACCTTGCCTTTGCCGTTTTAGGCTTGCTGGCGCAGCGAGCTTGGCTGCTGTATCAGGGGCAGCAAGCACAAGCGTCCTTCAAGGCTCTAAAGGAGCCCTCGTACGCCCATTACCAGGCGCTGTGTCGCCATAATCAGGACTTTTCAGAAAAACTTTCCCAAAAACGCCCAGCATCCGATTGGTTTTCAGCTCTGCGTTCGGAGCTCGAAAGCCTTCCCATGACGCAGGTGCTCAAGGCGCAGCTCGCAGCGCCTCAGCAAGCCGCTTGGATTCATCTGCAATTGCCTTTAAACTTGCTGCAAAAACTTTTCGAAATTTTAAGCAATACAGCCTGTTCTTTGACTTTTTTTCAAGCCGAAGCCCTGGAAAACAGGAACCTGCTGATCCGTATGCAGTTAGCACAAATGGAACATCTTTTATCGTCTCCTGAGCCAAAGAACTTGACAATCCTTGAAGAGGCTGTAGACTCTGAGCCCATGAATACGTATATTGCCGATCTTACCGATGCTACCTTTGACGCTGCCGTCCAATCCGGTGTTGTCCTGGTCGACTTTTGGGCCCCCTGGTGCGGGCCTTGTCGGACCATTGCTCCCGTTTTAGCCGAACTTGCTGAAGAAATGCAGGGCAAAGTCTCCTTTGCCAAGGTCTCAGTCGATGATAATCCCAATACTCCCGCTCGCTTCGGCATCGTATCCATCCCCACGCTCATCGTCTTCAAGAATGGCGAGGAAGTCAATCGCAGCATCGGCCTAAGTAGCAAAGCAGCCTTGAGCAAGCTCCTCAACGCCGTTGTGGACAAGTGAGTTTGAAACTTCTATTTATAGGTGATATCGTAGGACGCCCAGGCCGAGAGGCCATCAGGGAATGGGTCCCCTCTTTACGCCGCGAGTACGAGCCTGATTTTGTCATTGCGAATGCTGAAAACGCAGCCGCAGGATCCGGCTTAACCGCAGCCTTGGCACAGGACCTCTTAAATTATGGCCTCGATGGCCTAACGCTAGGGAACCACATTTGGGGTCAAAAAGGCTTTGATGCCGTTATTGGCGGCCTTAAGCGCGTCTGCCGGCCGGCGAACTTACCCAAGCGTTGTCCAGGGCAGCCTTTTTTGATACTTGAAAATAAGGGTTTTACCTTAGGTGTAGCCACGCTCATGGGCGCCAAAGGCATGGATCTTTGCGGCGATTGCCCTTTTCAGGCTGCAGATGCGCTCATTGACTTGTTAAAACCCCAAGTCGATGTCCTGGTTTTCGAAATCCACGCTGAGTATACTTCCGAAAAAATGGCCCTTGGCTGGTACCTCGATGGCCGCATAGGCGCCCTCGTCGGTACGCATACCCATGTCCCCACGGCCGATACCCGTCTGCTCCCCAAAAAAACCGCTTACCAAACAGACCTGGGCATGACCGGCCCGCATGACTCCGTCCTAGGCCGTCAAGTACAACCCGTTGTCGATCGTTTCCTAGACCGCATGCCCCGCCTGCTCCCCGTAGCCCAAGAAAACGTTCAACTGTGGGGCTGTCTCATTACCCTAGACCCAGCGACAGGCTTGGCGCTGGGCATCGAAAGGATTGCACGCGGCGTAGCGTGAAGGGAGAAGGAGTAGGGAAGGAGAAGGGAGTAGGGCTAAGGGGAGCTCGCTCCCCTTAGGATCCCCTACCGATGGGCGATTTTCAAAAATGCGATGCATTTTTAAAAATCGCCCATCGGGGAGGTGGATACTAAGGCCCCTCTAGATCGCTTCGCGATCCGGGTGTATTTTTCGAGCTGCCTTGGAAGGGTGGTTTTAGCGGAGGAATTTTGGGTTTAGACAAGGAACCAAGCGCGACGTGTGCTACAGCACTCGAGCGCGAAGGTGACGCCGTATAAACTCAAAAGGTCCCGCTAAAACCACCCTTCGGGGGTCCTAAGGGGACCACGGCTCCCCTTAGCTCTTGCCCTTTAGCCCTAATTTTTAGCCTTATAAGTTTTTTCGATAATTTTTTCAGGATCTTCATACCAGGGGGGCACGAGGATTTCGTGCAGCGAGGCCTTTGCTGGACTGACGCCGATGTTGTCGAGGAGCTTATTGAGCTTGTAGCGTTTTGGATCATCGGGAGGGTCTTCATCGCGAAAGGCTTGTTTTTTGATAGATTCTTCAACGCCGATGATATATCCAGCCATGGTGTGATGAACGTAGTCTTTGTGGCGCTTGACGCTGAGCTTGAGGCCGACGTGCTTGTAGCCCATCATGCTACTGGGGACTTTCGTGACCGGGTCGCCTTCTTGAGCCACGCGCAGCGTTTGTTGACCCAGGGTAGTATTCGTATTTCCAAGATGCGTGGTATCGTAATCGAAGGCGCATTGGAAGCTTAGGACCCGAGGCGAGGCAAAGGTGATGACGCGCAGTTTTTCCACCTTTGAGATTTTTGCCAAGCGATACCCACAGATAGTGGCCAAGGCGCCGCCCATGCTGTGGCCCGTGACGGTGATATCCAAGTCACTGACGGTCTGGCCTCGGCTTGCGGCATAGTCGGCAATGATGGGATACAGCTCATCCCAGCTCCTTAAAAACCCGTAATAAAAGCCAGAATGCACGTAGCCTTGGGCAAAAAACACCGTAGTGCCCAGCGCCCAAATATCCGTAGCCATGTTACGCAAGGAGCTGGTGCCGTGATAAACAATGGTGACTTGGCCATTTTTTTTGAAAACCACAATGCCCGAATGTTCTGCTGGGCTAGAAAACACCGTAATGTTGCCCGATTGCATGTGCGGCACCTCTTTGACATGGGTGTCGAGTTTATAAGAATAATAGGCAGCCTGGGCTTCAAAGGCAGCCGTGTAGATATCCTTATAATCAAAGCCAGCTAATTTTTCCGTTGGCAGCTGAAGGTCTCCAAAAATCTCCGAAAAGGCTTCTTGGGTGGTCACGTCTGCGTGCTTGATTTCGTCTTCCAAGGCGCTGGGATCCCCAGCATAGGGAGGCGGCAGGAGGGGCTCAGCATCGGCGATTCCGCTAAACGTCATCCACAGCGAACAGATCAAGAAAAGAGGTCCCATACTGTCTTAATCTTACTATATATATTTATCGATATCAACATATATAGTAAGATTATTTCAGTCATTTTAGGCTTGATCCCCACCTGCAGAACGTGCACAGTGGGGATGCATGCGGGAGTAGCTCAGCCGGATAGAGCAACGGTTTTCTAAACCGAAGGTCGTGGGTTCAAGTCCCTCCTCCCGTGCCAGTGGTTAGGGGGTTATTGGGTCTGGCTATCCAGATAGCCAGATAATGCGTCGGCGGCTGCTATCAACCGATCTGGTGCCTCTGCTACACCGGAAGGCATAAACCCTAAAGCTATCACTGCCTTGGTGGCAATGCTCAAGATCGATAACATAACCTGGCGCTCTTTAGTGCTTTGAAGCGCAAATCTCGCTTTCCTTGTTATAGCTGTTTTGCCATTCCTTTCTTCAGCCGTGGTCCAATCTAAGCTGTTTCTCCGAATATGCTCAATGCCGGTTTCTTTGTAGAAATCGTTCACATCAAAGGAAAAGCGCTTAAGCCCGCTTAGTTTACGTAGTAGTGGAGGAACTTCCTCTATAGATATATTCGGACAGCCTCTCAAGCCCAGAGCCTCTAATCCACCAAAACTCCACAGTTTTAGTAGGTCATTGTCGCAAATCTCTTCGCATCCACTTAGGTCTAGTTTTTTCAGATTAGGAAGTTTGGATAAGCTTTGTATGACCAATGACTCTACCTTTTCGCAGCCACTTAGGTCGAGTGACTTTAGCCGACTGAGTTCTTTTAGAGAACGTAGATGGTCCTTCGTCATTTTCTTACAATCTATCAAAGCAAGCCACTCCAAGCTGGAGGGTAAGCTTTTGGGCAGACTGGTAATCCTAGGACAATAAGACAGGTCTAAAACAGCGAGTGATTTCATGGCAGCTAAGTCCAACTTTCCATTTTCCACGCCCGATAACCCTTGGCCTGAGATTCCTTCGCACCCAACGAGTGTTAGTACCTTGAGAGTCTTTAGATTCGCTATGATGCAACGAAGACCATTGTCATTTAAGCTTTCGCAGCCGTTCAAATTGAGCCAGAGTAGGCCTTTTAATTTCCCCTGACTAACAGAGTATCCAAGTGATTCAATGAAGCTCTTCTCGCCTATTTGCTTGCATTCGCTTAGGTCAAGAACGCTCAGGTTGGGGCATGCCGCTAAGAGAAGCTTGACGTCTTCGTTAGAGACCTTAGATTGGATGCTCTTGTCAAAAGCCAAGGCTTTCAGGTGCTCGCCCTGCCTTGCGAAGAGATCATCACAGTCATGAGAAGAAACCATAGCAGAAGGTAGTTTTTTTAGGAGGTAGCCCGTAAAGCCTAGCCCTTTAGTAAACTTATTAGATTTTTCAAGTATTCCTTTTTCAATGAGCTCAGTTAGATCACAATTGCCCGTGTTGGTGTCAAGGCTTGGGGCGATACTTAGTCCTAGGCCATAACCATTCTGAAAGTCTAGCCAGGTACGAGGCCTGTCGCGTATTGACTGAATCTCATTAGAGTCATAGGTCTTTTGTGAAGAATTAAGACCGTGCCGTGATAATTTAATGCTATAAAGCTTAGGTAGGTTGACTGCGAGGGTAGCAATGACGTCTGCGCTAACGGTATCACTCGGATCCTCTTCGCTCCAGAAATGAAGCTCTTCCAGCTCTTTCAGCTCTTTTAAAAAGAAGAGGCCTCCAGAGGTGATGGCTTTGCCAATCTCCAATTCTAAGCGAATAAGCTTACGCATGCTAGGCAGTTCCCTCAAGCCACGGTCGGTGATTTTGGAGCAGTTTATTAGCTTCAGAAATTTTAAGTTATTTCTGCTTGCAAGAATAGTTACTGCTCTGTCCGTGATACCTATGCATCTAGACAAATCGAGCTCACAAAGTTTTTCCTGATTCCCAAGATGCCAAACCGTGTTATCATCGAGATTTTTGCAATTCAGTTCCAAAGTTTTGGCATTAGTGGGCAGCTTTAGTATCCATTCATAAATATCATCACTGCTATGGGATTTAGAAAAAACAAACCCACAAGAATCAGCGATTCTCGGGTATTCTGGCGTATCGCAACTAGGTGGCACAGTAGGCACGATACTTGCGCGGCTTCCCGGAGCTCCAGGGAAGTTTCTCGAGTTTGTGATACTTGTGGAGCCGACGTACTCAGGCTGTTGTCCTACGATCTCCAGATCGGGTCTGCGATTTACGTTACCCATACCACTGCAATTCTGAAGCTCTATTCTCCTTACTGATGGCCTATGGAAAATCAAATCATTGATACTTTTGTGAGTAAGCTTGATGCAGTTGTTCAGCTCACAAACTTCCAGGTGTGAGCAAAATGACGTCAACCGCCGCATGTCAGAATCTCTAAATTCCCCAGCAATCAAGGGATCAACCCGAATGTGGGTGGCACCTCGTACCATTTCGCCAAACCCTTTGAGATCTCCCTTGCTCATGGAATCGAAGGTTTTGAGGATTAAGAAAACACCGTCAGTGTAACGGAAGAGTTTCGTTTTTGTGCTAGACGATACTAAGACTCCGTTAATTCCACGCGATGCCGTATACTGGATTGGTTGACATCCTAACTCTTCTGGTGGTGTGTAACGCTTCAGCTTCAGCGCGTGTGCTGTCAGATCTCGAGCGAAGACTAGGCCGTTCTCAGTGACACTACTGCAGCCACTAAGGTCCATCTCTATTAGCTGACCACATAGAGCCAACCGACTGAGACCGTCGTCAGTAAGCCTGGAGCAGTTGCTCAGGTTATAAAAATTCAGGTGAGGGCAGAGCTCCGGCAACTTTTCTATGTCAGAATCAGTAACCTTGCTAGCAATGGAGGGATCGATCTGAACGTGGGTGGCACCTCGTACCATTTCGCGAAACGTTTTCTTTTCTCCCTCTTCTATGGAATCGAAGGTTTTGTGGATTAAAAAAACACCATTAGCGTAACGGAAGAGTTCCTCTCCGGCGCTAGATATCAAGGCTCCGCTCGGAAGAATGAGATCTGGACTATTGTTGCTCCAGAGAAGGGCATCCTGTTGAGCCCTAGGACTGAGGGCTTCGGAAGCTTGGGAGACACCGGACCTCATCGTGGTGGGCTGGGTGGGTTGTGAAGTACTAAGCCGAATCGGCGAAGGTTGCGACTTTTGTGATGAATTGGAGGAGGAATCTGTCAGGGGTGGGCTTGATAGACGATTGATGCTCCGTGGAGTTGTGGTGCTCTTGGGCGATGAACTAGAGAGGGAATCTGCTAGAGATGGGCTCGAATGATGATTGCTTCTGGACGTAGAGCTGAAGGTTGTAGTGCTATTACCCTTCTTCAGTGGAGGTGCTGCGGAGGGGTTAGGCAAACGCAGTGGAAAACTCTGATTCAGCCCAGCTTGTGCCAATGTAGCTTTGAGGTCCCGAATCTTTCCCCCACACGGTACGCCTTTAACATTCTCCGCAGGCTTACCTTCCTCCCCATCCATCCCCATCACACTTCCCATACTCCCAACCAACATAATCAGCGATGCAAGCATCACAGTATTCGTATATTTACCTAGACACCTTTTGGTTTTCATAACAAAAACGCCCCAGCCGATTTCCTTCCCAAGGAAATACACCTCAAGCGTAATGCCGTAATAGTACCCGTATCAGGATCGAATGTCAACGTAAATCTTTAAACGATAAATACTTATCGATAGCAAGATAAGTCCCTGATATCCAACAACTTATGAGCTTTTTAACTATAAACGAAAAGAAAATGTTAAAAAAATATGCTCAGTTCCTTGGTTTTTTTTGCCATATTGAAGCTCGGCCATGTGACAGTTTGAGATATGGGCGAGTCCGAGGCTGCCTTGGACTAAGGGGGTCAAAACGACGCCGAGCTCAATTTGGGAGCGGAATTCCATGGGGTGACCCAGGAGGTCTTTGCCACTGCCTGGGGCGTAGTAGCCGATGGAAAAACTAGGCGTGAGGAAGTATTTTTTGTTTTTTGTAAAAAACCAGTCGTAATAAAGCCCGCAGTAGCTGTACGTACTTCCGCGGCTGTTACTCGAAAAACCCACTAGGGGCTTGAGCGTATCCGTATGGTCCCAACGAAACTCCAAGCGCGTCTCAAGGCAACGCGTATCGCTGCGATTGCGGTCGTAGATTCCGGTTCCGAAAAAAACGCGATGGGCCTCCAGCGTGTGCCCCGCCAATACCAAAAAAATAAGAAAAAGAAGTCGTTGCATGCTAAAAAAGAAGAAAATAAAAAAAATCCTTGACGGGGCTGAGTAAAGCGTACAGTGTCGCTCCATGGCAAGAGAAATCGTCATTTTAGAGTGCAGCGAGGCACGTAAGGAAGGCAAGCCGCCTTCCCGTTATATGACCACGCGCAACAAGAAGGTTCAGACCGAAAAGGTAAGCAAGATGAAGTTTAACTATCATCTTCGCCGTCACACTTTACACGAAGAAATCAAGAAAAAGAGCTAAATCATGTCTCAGCATAATAGTTTTAGAAAGGCCGGAGGCGGCCGTGTTAAGAAACGTAGCGTTTTGAAGCGCTATGAGCGTATAGAATTGTTGGCGAGTCGGAAGCTCTGGAAGGAGGGGGACTCGGTGCTCTGCCTGCCAAAAACCAAACCTTCTGTGTAGGAAGGGGTTTTATGCACGGTGATGCAGCGTCAGTGTATCGCTCACGTACCTTTCGTACGCGACGCTCACACTTCCTTGCCTGACCGCGCATAAAACCCCTTCCTACGGCCTGCGGGGGGTCTGTGTCATTTTCCTCACCCTCGCGTGGAGGTGGCTTGTTTTTGGTTTTGCTTGATCCCGAAGGGATCTGGATGGGCCTTAGTATATGCTTCCCGATAGGCGATTTTTATAAAATGCATCGCATTTTTAAAAATCGCCTATCGGAAGGGGATCCTAAGGGGCGCTTGCGCCCCTTAGCCCTTTAATTTTTCACATACTTTTTTAACAGCATGCAAAGTCGGGTGCGTTGTGGGGTTGCCGGGGTAGGGCACTTGGGGGAGCATCATGCGCGCTTGTACGGCTTGTTGCCTGAGGGGGTCCTTGTGGGGGTGTACGACGTGGATGCTAAGCGGGCTAGAGAGGTTGCTGGTCGTTATGGTTGCGTTGCTTTTGGGTCTTTGGAGGCCTTGGGGGAAGCCTGTGACGCTGTTAGTGTCGTCGTGCCCACGCCTTTACATATGAGTGTTGCCGTGTCCTTGATGCGGGCGGGGTGCCATGTACTGATTGAAAAACCCTTGTGTACGAGCTTGCCAGAAGCGTGGCAGATTGTGCAGGTGGCTAAGGAAGCGGGGGTGTGCGTCCAGGTGGGACATGTTGAGCATTTCAACCCGGTGATGGCGTTTTTGGAAAAGACGGTCCAGTCGCCTCGTTTTTTGCAATCAGAGCGCTTGAGCCCCTTCACGGCGCGAGCAACGCAGGTGGGGGTAGTTTTGGATCTCATGATCCATGACATTGGGATTGTTTTGGAGCTCGTGCCCTCGAAGGTTGTTGACGTGGAGGCCATCGGGGTTTGCGTGCTCTCGGAGACGGAAGATTTGGCCCATGCGCGTTTGCGTTTCGAAGATGGTTGTATCGCAACCTTAAATGCGAGTCGTGTAAGCTTGAAGAAGATCCGTAAATTACGCGTTTTTCAGGAAAATACGTATTTGTCTTTAGACTTTATAGCTCAGGAAGGGTATCTGTTGCGCAAAGAAGATGAAGGCTTGCATCAGGAGCAGATTCCCTTAGAAAAGGCAGAACCTCTGGCAGTGGAGCTGGAGGCTTTTCTGCGTTGCATTCGTCAAAAAACATCGCCTCGAGTGGGCTTGGGGCTGGGAACCTACGCATTGAGTTTGGCATTGGAGATCACAGAAAAAATTAGGGTTAGCGGGGAAAAGGGCTAAGGGGCGCTTGCGAGCGCGCGCGCTTTAGGATCCCCTACAGGTAGCGATTTTATAAAATGCGATGCATTTTAATAAAATCGCTACCTGGTAGGAAATACTAAGCCCCCCACAGATCCCTTCGCGATCCGGGTGTATCTTATGAATTGCTTCGAGCCGGGTTTAGGGGAGGCATTGGGGGTTCGGACAAGGAAGGGAAGTGCGTAGCGCACTACGGTGCGTGAGTCACTTCCATGACGCCGTCCCAAACCCCAATGCCCCCCTAAAATCATCCAAGGGGAGCGAGCGCCCCCTAGCCCTTTAACCATTCCTTAACCTCCTTTCAAATTATGCTTTTTATTCCTGCACAGCGCCTTGAATCCACGCTCAAAGGGTCGGGTGAGGCGAAGTTTTCGCGTATCAAAGCGGCAAAACAAAAGGCTATTCAAGAGCATCCTGAGCGCTTGGTTCTGGACTTTGGTATTGGCGAACCTCAGGATCCTCCGGATCCGCGTATTGTCGAGGCATTACGCGCAGCTGTTTTGAGACCGGATATCCATGGTTATGCGGACTTGGGTGGGTTGCCGTTTTTAAAATCGGTTTCACGGTATATGGAGGGCCGTTTTGAGGTTAAATTGGATCCAGAAAAGGAGGTTTTGCCTTCATTGGGTGTTAAATCTGCGCTCGCACTATTGGCCTTGGCCTTAGTAGGGCCGGGTGATGTCGTTTTGGTGACGACACCCGGGTATCCAGTTTTTGGCGTGCAGGCTCACTACTGCGGCGCCAGTGTTTATGAACTGCCCTTGCGGCGGGAAAATGCCTTTTTGCCTGATTTATCCGAAGTGCCTGCTGCTTTTCTTAATAAAACGAAGGTGCTTGTGCTCAACTATCCCAATAGCCCTACGGGAGCTATGGCCCCGGATTCGTTTTGGCACGAGGCCATTGCTTTTTGCCAAAAAGGGAATATTGCGCTCATTCATGACGCCGTCTATAGCGAATTGGATTGGGGCGCTCAAAAAGTGCGCTCTATTTTTGAGTTTCCAGGGGCGATGGATTGCGCCATTGAGCTGTATTCCTTTTCTAAGGCTTACAACATGACCGGTTGGCGTTTGGGCTGGGTGTGCGGAAATAGAGATTTGCTGCGTCTTTATGGTCATGCGAAAGACAATACGGATTCAGGGCAGTTTTTGGCCATTCAGGAGGCCGGCATTTGTGCGTTGAGCCATCCCGATATTCCAGCTCGGATGCGTGGGCTCTACAGCCAGCGACTGGAGCGCTTGGCTGCAATACTTAGGGGCCAGGGGTTAGCGCTTTGTGCCCCAAAGGCTGGGTTTTTTCTCTACACTCAGGTGCCAAAAATGGCCCAAAAAGGGCAAAAATGCTGGACGTTTAGTTCCGCGGAATCGTTTAGTCAGTGGCTCATTGGCGAACTGGGCGTTGTCACTGTCCCCTGGGATGACGTCGAGGCCCATGTGCGCTGGAGCCTCACCTTTAGCGAAAAAATGCCTGTCTTGGAAACTCTGGCACAAAGAATGGTAGGTGTTCGTTTTAGTTAGGCAAGAGAAGGAAAGGGCCAAGGGGACGTTGTCCCCTTGGATCCCCTACAGGTAACGATTTATTAAAATGCGATGCATTTTAAGTAAATCGCTACCTGATAAGGAAATACAAGGCCCCCTCCGGATCCCTTCGGGATCGCATTTATGTTAAGATTTTTGTATCGTTTTTTCCCTATTTTCCTTCTTGCCTTGATGGGCTGTGGAGGCGAGGTTCCGTATTCGGATCGCCAAGCTTTGCATTTGGTGCCAGAGGCTCAGATGCGAGCCATCGGAGAGCGATCCTTTACTGAAATACGCTCGCGTAGTCAGATTTCAAATAATTCGGCGTTCTTAGATCAAGTGCGTCGAGTAGGGCAGCGCGTGGCTAAGGCTGTAGCTGGGCGGGAGGCTTTTGAGTTTTTTGTCTTTGAGGATGATCAGCAGGTCAATGCCTTTGTTCTTCCAGGTGGAAAAGTCGTGGTCTACACGGGGCTTTTACGTTTTATCAAAAGTGATGATGAGTTGGCCGTTGTTTTGGGGCATGAAATCGCCCATGTGACGGCTCGGCATGCCAATGAGCGGCTATCCCACCAAATTGCGCTGGGCGTGTTGTCCTCAAGCTTAGAAATTGCCATGCAAGGTAAGGGTTCTCATGATACTGTTTTAGGGGCTTTGGGTGTTGGCAGTACGCTGGGCGTTTTGCTGCCGTTTAGCCGGATGCATGAGCTGGAGGCCGATCGTATCGGGCTGATTTATGCTGCTAAGGCTGGCTACGATCCTGCTGTTGCTCTGGGGTTTTGGGAGCGCATGCAGCAGGCCAGCGCCGGAAAAAAGCCACCCGCGTTCCTGTCTACCCATCCTTCCGACAAGCGCCGACACGATCATATGCAAACGGTGTGCATCCCTCAGGCTAAGAGTCTAAGGGGCACTTGTGCCCCTTAGGATCCCCTTTCCAATGGGCGATTTTCAAAAATGCGATGCATTTTTAAAAATCGCCCATCGGGGAAGGTAGATACTAAGGCACCCTCCAGATTGTATCGCAATTTGGTTATAGTTTGTTAAAGTATATTTTTTTACCTGCACGCAACCTCCAAGCTTGTCCTGATAGGCCAAATTCTAAATCAGCCATACCGTTTTTAGGCGCGATTTTGATAAGCTTGCCTTGCAGCTGTTGATTGAGAAGCTCTAAAAGCTGAAGCATTGTTGCATCATTTAATACGGAGTTATCAAAGCACTGTATGAGCGTGAGGTGTAAGCTCGCCGAGATAGGCTGTTCATTAAAATAAATATGGGGCTTGTCCTCAAAAAGCAATTGTGCGCTAAACGTTGTGTTACCTTTGTTTTTGTGAACAACAATTTTAGAAATCTTAAGTCTCCAGTCGGATTTGATAATGGATTCATAGCGCGTTGCTACCTTTTCAATCGATATTGGATGCGTGCAGTCTGAAAATAAAACATTACATACCTGTTTCAAGGTTTCAGAATTACAAAATCCTCTGGGGCTTGTATAAATCAAAGTACTGTGCATTTCTTCGCCAAACATCGGATTCATTTTTTCCGTATAGTGGTTTATTGCGATCTTGTTTTGATTTTTTACTAATAAAATTTTTGCATTATCTGCACACGAGTCTTCGGTAATATTAAGTATTGCCTTTAAGGTATTTCTGGTAAAACTATTAATTTCCTTCAGTCCCACGTAATCTTCACCACTTTTTTCTTCAAAATGAATTTTTGCGCCGATCTTCCAGTCTTCGTCGTGCTGCGATAAAATTACGATTCCACCCACGATGAGAATGGCTATCAACGCAAGGACTTTCGTTTTAAATTTCATTTTAAAAAACGCACCCCCGGATCGCTTCGCGATCGGAGGAGGCCTTAGTATCCCCAGGTAGCGATTTATTATAAATACGTAGTGTTTTAATAAATCGCTACCTGTAGGGGATCCTAAGGGGCGCAAGCGCCCCTTAGCCTTTCCCTTTCAATAATGTCTTGCATGATCTCATGGTTTTGGCGTACGACAAGAGTGCCGTTTATAAAATTTCTTACTTTAGTGGCTCTCTTTTCAGCAGGAGTTCCGGTTTTGATGGCCCAGACGTGGGCTTGTGTGCCGTCTGCCTGGCTTACTTGCCTTGATTGAATACTGATATACAAATCATCATTGATACAATAAAAAGCGCCACTCAGGTGTTTTGGAAAAGATTCCATGGGGATATTAGTGAGCGGAAAATCTATAAGATTTGGATAGTAGGCTAGGCAATTATCATAGTTTTTGAGCTCTGGCGTTTCGTTCGCAAGCGTGGCTCTGGCAGAACTTGAATAGAGACACTCCAGTCGACTTCCTGTTTTTAGAAAGTTGTGCAATGAGGTGTGTCGGTAATAAGCGAAAGCTAGCGGATCATTGAGCTGGACGTCTTTCAACGAACATCCTTCGGCAAGCATGAGCGGCGTTGGCATGCGTGGTGTAATGATACATGCTTCAATCTTGCTTAGGTACCCCTTTTCAAGAGCTATTGTCTGTGCGCGTTCAATAATGCCCTGCATGATCACATAAGCCGGGCGTAGCTCGGCATCCAAGCCATTATGCTTCGACACGCCCCTTGTCTCAAGTGCCTCAAGTATGCCTCTAAGTCCAATTTTTACCCTTTCTATCTCTTCTTTTTGAGAGACTTTGTTATAGCTGAGCGCTGCTTCGGCCTGAGTGACCTCATCTTTTATAATGGGTAATAATATTTCCCATGCATTGGCCCAGGCAAGCGTGCTTGATAAAATTACTGAGATAATCACTATAAGTCTTTTCACGATCCGACCATTGGTGATTAATGAGTTTTAAAAGTCAAGCCTTTTATTTAAAAAGCGCACCCCAGGATCGCTTCGCGATCGGAGGAGACCTTAGTATCACCCTACTCAGGTAGCGATTTTTATAAAATGCTTTGCATTTTTAAAAATCGCTACCTGTAGGGGATCCTAAGGGGCGCGAGAGATCG
>JANYDI010000112.1 GCA_025363695.1 Opitutia bacterium | reverse complement strand
GTGTTGAAAGTGAAAGGGCCAAGGGGAGCTAGCTCCCCTTAGGATCCCCTTTCCGATAGCGAATTTGCAAAATACTACGTATTTTGACAAAATCGCTATCGATGGTTTTTTATTAAAAATTGTGAATGCTACAGAACCGTTTTTCCTCAAAGCAGCTCAGCTCGAGACACAGCTTGGCCCCATGATGGCAGTGAGTGATGATGACGGGCTTTACCTTTTGGAATTTGTCGATAAACATGGCTTAGAGCGTGAGCTTGAAAGGTTCAAATTCAGGACAAAGGCGGACATTGTTCTCGGTACAACGGGTCCTATAAAATCCATTACGCTCGAGCTTAAAGCCTATTTCGATGGCCTGCTTACAGAATTCAAAACGTCCCTACACGTATTAGGAAGCCCCTTTCAAAAGCTTGCCTGGGAGGCGCTTATGCGTATTCCCTATGGCCAGACGCGCACCTATGCCGCGCAAAGTGAGGCTATTGGAAAACCCTCTGCTTACCGCGCTGTTGCCAATGCTAATGGTGCTAATCGAATGGCTATTGTCATTCCCTGTCACCGAGTTATTAATACCAATGGCGCCCTTGGCGGCTACAGCGCTGGCCTTGCGCGCAAGCAATGGCTTATCGATCACGAGCGGTCATTGTTTCAACGTTAAAAATTTTCAAAAAAGCCTTGCTTTTTTTTAAAAAACCCCCAATGTTTTCGGACCAGGGAGAGATGCCAGAGTGGTCGAATGGGCCTGCCTCGAAATCAGGTGTGCCTTTAAACGGGCACCGGGGGTTCGAATCCCTCTCTCTCCGCCAGGCTTCGCTAATTTTGCAACAAAACCCATGACTTCCGAGATCCTTAACGCAGCAGAAAACTACTACAAAGCCATGCACAACAAGGACTTAGCTAGTATGGCAAGCCACCTACATCCTCATGTTCAGTTTGTGGGTCCGCTGGCTGATATGAGCGGGAAAGATGCTGTCCTGGCGGCCGCTAAAAATTTTTTGCCCTTTCTTAACAGCCTGACCATTCGGGCAAAATTCGCCTCAGGCAATAGAGCCATGCTTGCCTACGACATGGAATGCCCCGAGCCCATAGGTAGCTTTCGTTCTGCTACTTTGTTTACCTTTGAAGACGGGCTGATTTCACGTTTAGAACTCTTTTATGACGGGCGTCCCTTTGAGCAGAAAGGCATTTTTACCCAGAAATGAAAAATGTCTAAAATTTCTGTAAACGATTTAGTTGTTTTTGTGACGGGCACAGGCCGACAGAAGGGTATCGGTCGTGCCCTCGTTGAGGAAGCGATAAAAAGGGGGGCCAGGAAAGTCTATGCTACAGCGCGGAAGATTTATCATCTGGATGACTTAGTCGAAAAGTTTCCAGAAAAAGTGTTTCCTGTTGTCTTAGATGTAACGAATTGGGGGCAAATCCAAAGAGCTGCCTTAGTTGCAAATGATACCCAAGTTTTAATAAATAACGCCGGAGCAGCAGGATTTTCCGCTTGTTTGGACAACTACGATGAAGCAACAGCCCGCCAAGAAATGGATGTCAATTATTTTGCTCCGCTTTATTTCATGAATGCTTTTTCGAAAATCCTCGTAAAAAATGCTCCTGGAGCTATCGTTAACATAAATTCTATTGGAGGCCTTTATCCTTCTCCTAGGCACGTTACGTATTCAGCTTCAAAGGCTGCTCTCTATTCTTTGACACAAGCCGTCAGAATAGAAATGAAGATGTATGGGCATTCCATTCCCGTTTTTGGTGTTTATCCTGGTCCCATCGATACAGATATGGCTAAGGGCCTTGAAGTAAGCAAGGAATCCCCTGCTAATCTGGCATTGCGTGTTTTTGACGGCATGGAGCAAGGCGTTCTTGATATTACGACAGATGTGCTATCTGATCATTTTGCACCGTATCTGAAGAAAGATCTCAAGGCTATCGAAGCCGTTAAGAAAGTCTTTGCCAAAGAAAATTAATTTACTCAGGAGTGAAACCCCTTCATGATCACCATCGATTTACTCAAAAATCACCCGCAAGCCATTCCTCGGCTTGCGCGGTTGTCGTATGACTTAATCAGCAGTTTATGGATACCAGAGGCCTCGGTTGAAGGTTCTATTGAACGTTTTTCCGGACATTTAAATAGCGATATATTGCCGCTAACTCTGGTTGCGCTTGATGGCGATCGTCCCGTAGGCATGGGTTCTCTACGCGCTAACGATGGCATTTCGCCTAGCTGCGTATATGCCCATTTATCCACCGAAGCTTCGGCGAAAGTCGGATGGCTTGGGTCTTTGGTGATTGATCCCGAATACCAAAAACGAGGTATCGGAAAAGCACTGATTGAGGCCGTCAAAAATAAGGCCAAAGAATTGGGCCTCAGTAAACTCTATCTTTTTACCTTAAATCCTATTATTTATCATTATTACGTTCGTCTTGGCTGGAACATTTTAGGAACGGATACCTTCAGGGGTCACCCCGCTATTGTCATGGAAATTCAATTACAATGAGTTGCATCCAGAGTCCGTTTGATATTACGTTACTTTTAGCTAAAAAGCTCATCGCTAGCCAGTTTCCAGAGTTCGCGCATTTAAACATTGAATCGGTCCCCGTTCAAGGCCATGACAACCGTAGTTTTCGTCTCGGAAGTGAGCTGCTGATTCGAATACCAACGGCTGAAGCCTACGCATTAAAGGTACCCAAAGAACAAGTACTCCTGCCGAGGCTAGCCCCGTATGTGAGCGTCCGCATTCCTGAACCCGTACGTATGGGGCTTCCTTGTGAGGATTTTCCGTATCCGTTTTCCATTTATAAGTGGCTAGAGGGTACAAGTGCTAACCTCTTGACTATCAACAATGAGGCGCTTGAGCAGCTTGCTTTTGATTTAGCAGAGTTTTTAAAAGAATTACAAAATATCAGTACTATCGAAGGCCCGGGTCCCGGTCAGCACAATTGGTGGCGCGGGGCTCCGGTCAGTGTTTACGACCAACAGGCCAGAAGCCAAATCGCAGCGCTTAAAATAACAAAGGAGGCGATGCCGTTATTGGAAAAAGCAATACGCACGCAATGGGAAAAGCCGCCTGTATGGATTCACGGAGACTTTGCCATCGGAAATATAGTGATCAATGATGGAAAGCTTTCCGGTGTCATTGATTTTGGCGGCCTGGGCGTAGGTGATCCGGCCTGTGATTTGGTCATCGCCTGGACTTTTTTAAAAGGCAAAGCGCGTGAAGTATTTATACGTGAAATGAATTTAGATTCGGATACCTGGCTTAGGGCCAAAGTTTGGGCTTTATGGAAAGCCACTCATGAGCTGTGCGCCATGGAGGACAAAAACAGCCCCGATGCGCAGCGGCAAAGGCAGATTTTAGCTGAAATTTTTGATACATACTGATATTCTTTTTATGCAAATTTTTTTAAAAAAGAGTTTTGAAAACTCATTAAGTAAATCTTTTGATTTTGCCTCGATGAAACGCTTCCCCCTCTTTATTTTGGCCTACCTATTCGTGTCCTATTATTTATACACGGGCTTGCAGCCAAGTTTTCCCGAAAGCAAGGCTTCCCTTCTAGTGCCCCCTTTTGAGCTTCCCCCAGCGTTGCCGGATTCCTGCCTATGGTCACTCCAAAACCCTAAGCAGTTTTTGGGGACACAAAAGATGGAAAAACGGGCCGGTCTTTGGCAGCCCGTGCCCACAGTTCCGCTAGGTCCTTGGCGCTGGGTCGGCCTTTCTGGACCTAAGAGCTGCCCCCAATTTTTGCTCTACAATACCCAAACTCAGTGCTACCATCAGGCTTCAGTGGGTGCTTCGATGGACGCTTGGGTGCTCGAAAGCTTCACAAATACGGGGGTGACGGTGGGGCTAGGGCCGTATAGGGAGGTTTTGGGTTTAGGGGTGCGTTGAGCGTTGAGGGAATCTTCGCGTTGAAAGGCCAAGGGGAACGAGCTCCCCTTGGATCCCCTATCGATAGCGAATTGTGAAAATGCTACGCATTTTCAACAATTCGCTATCGGATGAGGCGATACAAGGCACCCTCCGGATCGCTTCGCGATCGTGGGAGGCCTTAGTATAGGCTTCCCGATAGCGATTTTTCCAAAATACGCAGTATTTTGCAAAATCGCTATCGGAAAGGGGATCCTAAGGGGCACAAGCGCCCCTTAGCCCCCTTAACTCCTCAAAAATTCCTGATTAAAACAATGTTGATAACCTGTTAAGAAGTAAATGTTGATTTTTTACAAAAAAGCGAGAGACTCATAGTTTTTATGAAAACAGCTTTCCCGATTATTTTTTTGTCTACGCTTGTTTACCTTAATTTCGTCCCTAATGCCGTGGTATTTCGGGCTTCCTGGAATGCCAGCATGAAGGCAGCTGCTAGGGCTCCTCGTTATGAGTCTATAGACTGTGTTTCTTCAACTAAGTTTTGAATACGTTCCTGCGTATTGAGTCGGTGTAACGCATCGACAATGTCATCCAATCGGCCTTCCATCACGCCTGGGAGGTCCTGAAGGGTAACATTTACGCGGTGGTCCGTTACGCGGTTTTGAGGAAAATTGTAAGTACGAATGCGTTCTGAACGGTCTCCGGTGCCGATTTGATTACGGCGCGCGGAGGCGTGTTTTTTCTGTTCTTCCTCTTCTTTATGCTTCAGGAGGCGAGAGTAGAGCACTTTGAGCGCTTTTTGCTTATTTTTGATCTGAGAACGCTCATCAGCGCAGTTAACAATCATGCCCGTGGGTTTGTGCAAAATCTGAACCGCTGAGTCCGTTGTATTGACGCCTTGACCACCAGGACCACTGGCACGGCTGACGGTAACTTCCAGGTCGCTAGGGTTGACCTGAACGTCCACTTCTTCGGCCTCGGGCAGGACAGCTACCGTGACGGTGGAAGTATGAATACGGCCATTGGCTTCCGTTTGCGGAATGCGTTGCACGCGATGCACGCCGCTTTCAAACTTCATGCGCTTATAGGATTCCTCTCCGCTGACCAGGAAAATAATTTCCCTAAAGCCACCGCATTCCGAAGGGCTCGAGCTCATCAGTTCCAGGCGCCAGCCGCGGCCTTCGCTATAACGTTCGTACATTTTGAAAAGATCCCCAACAAACAGGCTCGCCTCATCGCCTCCCGTTCCTGCACGGATTTCGATGACCATATTGCGCGAGTCACTTTCATCGGCGGGCAGCATTTTTTGCAAAACCTCGGCATGTAACTGCGGAATCCGCGCATGCAGGGCGTCTAATTCCTCCTGGGCCAAAAGCTTAAATGCGTCGTCTTGCTGAGGATCGACCATCAAGGCCTTGAGCTCAGCTTCATCCTTAAGCGCTTGCTGAAAAAGGTCATAGTGCTCCACTAAGCCTTGTAATTGCTGCTGCTCACGCGACACCTTGGCGGCTTTGCGCTGATCTTGGAAAAAATCAGACCGGGCTATCAGCTCATTAAGCGTTTCTAAGCGTTTGCGAAACGGTATAATCGAAGGAATTGCAGGCAAGGCTTCACTCATGGCAGCTTGTCATTTAACGCCAATATAAATATCCAGTGTTGCATTTTTCAAATCATGACTACGCTCGTCATAAACCTCAAAATCAGCGAGATAGGCTCTTTTGCCACCTAAATCGCTAGCGCTCATTTTCCATATGTTTTGCCATAAATCAATCACGACCTTAGGCATGGGCCCTGCTTCCGAGGTAAATTTTACATAAGCTTGAGCCGGGAGGACAAGGTAGCCAAGCCCTTCAGCAAGGCCTTCAAAACTCGTAACTTCTTCACCAATAAAATAAGTATAATTCCCTGTAAGATCGCTTTCGTAATGCGTATAAACACCAAGGGTTCGGCTAGGGTTTTTCCTGTGCTTAATTTTTTGTGGCCAATTTTCGCCAAAAAACCGCTGCAGGGTAAGGCCTATTTTTGCTGATGCAGGGTCTGACTCAAGCGTATTATTCGTACGCACAGCAAGGCCAACGAGTTTTATTTCCGCTAATGGTGTCGTTGTTTTTTTCATAAACCGCTATCCTTCTTTAGGCCCAAAAAAACGAAGCCCAGAGTTCCTGCGACCAAAGCGATGGGGATGATGGTGACGCCGTAGACCAAGGCGCTGGCGGCCGTGGCCCCACCGTAGGCGTTGACGATGCTTCCGATGCTGGTATTAAAGAGGTAGCCAAAGCTCATAATGATCATATTGGCTACGGCACTGGTCAGCGCGCTGACGCGCTCAGGGACATAGGTGGAGGCTTTGTAGATGGCTAAAATCTGATACGCGCAGGCGACCCCGACGCAAATCAGGCTCAAGCTGATACCTGCAGGTGTGAGGATTTTCATGACCAAAGCCGTGAAAACAAGGCTCATCACGATGCCCGCCAGGGCGATGGCGCCAAAGTAGCGGCCTGTTTTTTCAGCGAAAATACTCAGTAGCGGTCCGCCAAAGCACATGCCAAAATAAATCATGGAGGGCAGGTAGCTGGCTGTGGTATCCTCAAGGTGATAAACGCGTTTCAAAAACTGAGGCCCCCAGGTGTCGGCAAAGCCTTCCATCGGGCCTACCATCAGCCCGGCAAGCAGGCAAATGAAAACAACCTTTCCGTTACTAAATACCGTTCTGAGGTCCGTCAGGATGCTTTCTTGCTTTTGCGGCTGAGTTGGGGGCACAACCCAATACGTGATGCCAGCAAACACGATACCTACGGCTCCTAAAATGGCCACAACCGTCTTGTAGTCCAGGGTTTGGCACATTTGACTCACAGGTCCGCCGCCATAAATGGCGCCTAAAAGCCCTATGGTTACCGAGAGGCTCAGCATGCTGGTGAAGCGTTTTTCGCTAAAAGTCATGCGGATAATTTTAAACGTGCTCAAAATAGCTGCCGAAGAACCGATGCCGATGAGGATGCGGCCGATGAGCGGATAAATCCATTTATCGGAAAATAAAATAGGCGTTAGGCCCAAAACCGTGAGTAAAATGCAGCTAGTCATGACCTTTCGGGGTCCAAAACGGTCGAGCATGAGGCCAATGGGGAGGTGCGCCAACGCATATCCGATATAATAAACGCCCGAAATTTGACCAAAAAGGGCCGCATCAATACGGAACTGTTGCATGATATCTTGCAGCATGATACTGGGCATGACCCTGAGTATATACTGATAAGCATAAAACAGGGATGCGATCATCCAGGCAAACAAGGCGACTCTACGCGGAACGGAAACGGACATATTTGGAACTGGGACTGCCTACCACGCTTTATTTTAGCGTGTCAACAAAAAAATAAAAAAGTCATAACATTTCCTCCTCTCCCTTGAGGTAATTTACTACGTCCTGAAACTGCACAGCATTGGATGGATTGCAGATAATAAGCGCTTCGTGCGCCTCCAAGATGAGTCTAGGATGGGGCACCATGGAGGGCAAATCACGCTGGCTGAAATCCGCAGAAGGCTCCCCGTCAGGGCTGCCTATTTTAAGAATATTTTGCAAGCCCAGCTGCACAACAGAGTCATGATTGTAGCCAGCAAGGTGCCTTAGCCAAAGGGTTCCTGGGGGTGTCAGACTTTTGAGTTGCATGGCCCCTTGAGCCAAGACGCCCAAAAAAGTGCTGTCTGCAGCTAAGCAGTCCTTAAAATCAACGACGATATCCCGCCTCCCAGAGGCCAAGCAGTCCTTGAAAAACAATTTCAAAGCAACGCTATTTAGGTAGGTGGCGCGACCATTTACACGAATAAGCGCGGGAGCCTGCTGTAAATTTGAGGCAAAATTAGGTAGGTTTTGATCGTTCATCTGAGTGGATTTAGCAGGTTTTGGGTTAGGAGTCAATACGCTTGCTGCAAAAATTTGAAAATAAATTCGAAGAATTTTTGAAAATAAGTATTGCTTTTTTAAAATTCTTCTACTAGCGTACTTGCAAAAATAAATTCAGCAATCAGAGTAAGTAATGGACTTCAAAAATATCACCAAAATTATAGACTTGATGACGCGCAAGAACCTTGCAAGCTTTGAAATCGAAGATGCAGGACTCAAGCTAAAAATTGTGCGTTCCGCGCCAGCAGAGGTGCTTTATGGGGGTCCCCAGGGAGCTCCTATGTCAGTAGCTGTGCCGCTTTCTGGACCTTCAGCCACACCTGTGGTAGTAGCGCCTGCGGAGCCCTCTGTGTATCTAAAGTCTCCCACGGTTGGGACCTTCTATTCCGCTATCAGTGCTCAATCGGAGCCCTACGTCAAGGTTGGGTCGCGCGTGTCCTCAAAGAGCGTTGTGTGTATCCTTGAAGCCATGAAGGTCATGAACGAAATTCCTGCCGAGATGGATGCTGAAATCTTAGAAATCATGGTCCAAAACGGGGCTCCCGTGGAGTATGGCCAGCCGCTGTTTCGAGTAAAAAAACATTAGCTATGATTAGCAAGTTGCTTATTGCCAATCGCGGGGAAATTGCCCTGCGCATCATCCGAGCTTGTCGCGAGCTGGGAGTGAAAACCACGGCCGTTTATTCGGAGGCGGACGAGCAATCTTTGCATGTACAACTGGCTGATGAAGCCATCTGTATAGGTCCTGCTTTGGCTTCTGAAAGCTACCTGAGGCAGGACCGTATTTTAGCTGCTGCCGAGCTGGCGGATGTCGATGCCATCCATCCTGGCTACGGTTTTTTGTCGGAAAATGCCGCCTTTGCAGAAAAATGCGAGGCCTGCAATATCCGCTTTGTGGGTCCTAAACACCAGAGTATCCGCCAAATGGGGCATAAGTCTACCGCGCGGGCCCTCGCTCAAAAAATAGGCGTGCCGATTATTCCCGGTAGCGATGGGCCGGTCGACTCGCCTGAGGCTGCCGTCAGTATTGCGCAAAAAATAGGGTTTCCGGTGATCGTTAAAGCTGCTGCTGGTGGGGGCGGTAAGGGGATGCGCGTGGCCCATAATGCTGTCAGTTTGCAACGCGATTTGCTCATCGCCCAGGCAGAAGCGCAAAAAAGCTTTGGGAATGCAGAAGTATATATCGAAAAATACATCGAAGAGCCGCGACATATTGAAATCCAGATTTTAGCGGATAGCCACGGTAAACGTATCCATTTGGGAGAGCGGGATTGTTCCGTTCAGCGTCGGCACCAAAAGCTGATTGAAGAAGCCCCTTCGCCGTTTTTAACCGAGGATTTACGCCAAAAAATGGGCCAGGCGGCGCTCAAGGTGGCCCATGCTGTGGATTACGAAAACGCAGGTACGGTCGAGTTTTTAGTAGATAAAAATGGCGATTTTTTCTTTATTGAAATGAATACGCGCATACAAGTGGAGCACGGTGTTACGGAAGAGGTTACGGGTGTGGATCTTGTAAAGGAGCAAATCCTGATTGCCTCAGGCCTACACCTGGAATACGACCAGTCCGATATTCGCATTTTGCGCCATGCCATTGAGTGCCGTGTCTGCGCCGAGGATCCCGCTCGGGACTTTGCTCCCAGTCCTGGGCTCATTACCTTGTATACCGTCCCTGGCGGCCACGGAATCCGCGTGGATTCTCACATTTATGCTGGATATCGCGTTCCTCCCTATTACGACAGTATGATTAGTAAAATTATTGCAACGGGCCGCAATCGTACCGTTGCCCTCGACCGCATGTACCGAGCCCTAAGCGAATGTCTCATCCATGGCATAAAAACCACCATTCCCTTCTCGCGGGCCATTTTCCAAGATCCTGTTTTTCGCGAAGGGAGGGCCACGACCGGTTATATTCAGGACTTCATGAGCCGCGTGCGTTTATAAAGGGCTAAGGGGCACTCGTGCCCCTTAGGATCCCCTTTCGATGGCGATTTATTAAAATATTACATATTTTAATAAATCGCCATCGGG
>JANYDI010000054.1 GCA_025363695.1 Opitutia bacterium | reverse complement strand
CTGAAGCTGGGGGTCATTCGCAGGAATGGTGTTGATCCCATTTGAGATGTAGGTGTCAAACATTTTACCCAAGTCCTTTTCCATGGAACCCATGGTCATAGCCTTGCGCTCGTCCCCAACCGTGGAGTTCCCCGAAGAGGTGGCCAGGATACCGGGGAGCCTTCTAACCAAATTTTGAATCTCCTCAAACTGTTCTTTAGACACGGCCCCCGCTATTTTCTCGTTAGTTAGGGCGAGTTCAGTGGACCCCGCAAAGGAGGCCCCCAGTTTCTTTTGGAAGGTGGGGGTGAGGACCATCTTCTTAGCGTCCTCGATCCGCTTAATGTCGAGCCGGAGCTGAGGGTCCATGTTGGGGTTTTTATAGCCCTGTGAATTCTTTGCAGCCTCAATAGCGGCCAATTGCTCGATGAGAGTCCCAGACTTCTGAGTCTTGATGTTCTCATAGAGAGTCTTTTGAAGGTCAGCTCTGCGCTTTTGGATCTCGTCCGCAAACGCTTGGAATTTATCCGTCTGATCCTCGGGAGCTTTGTACGCCCCTGCAAGATTGGACTGATGCCCCGCCTGACTGTTCCAGGCGTCGGCTAAGGCCGCCAGGGGGGAGAGGTTTAGGGTGGAGCGCTTGGAGTTAGCGTCAGCCGACAGACCTGCTAGGTCTGATAGACCTTGGAGCCCCGTCTGTTGTTGCTGATAGGGGTCTTCCGCGTTTGGTGCAGGTAAGTTGTCCAGGTCATAGTGAGGTTTAGAGTGATCCTCAAGGGGTACTTTCCCCGGAACTTTGTTCCCTGTGGGCTGACCATCGGGTCCCACTTCGTCCACTTGACCGTCCACCATGACGGGGGAGCCGTACACGTCCCTGACTGACTCATAGCTCTTAGGCACTAAGGGGTAACCCATTCCCAAGAGAGTGGCCGCACGTTGCTGCTCGGCCGTTTTGTAAGAGCTTTGGTTGTTGGTGTAGGTGTATTTCTGAGTGTTGTCCTGCTCCTGTTTTGCAAAAGCACCAGGGGCCTTACGGTTAGGGTCGGCTCCCACTACGGGTGCCTTATTGTCGTCTGGGTAAGGCTCTAGGGGGACCCTAAAATTTTTGGGGTATTGAGTGGGGTACTGACTATCCGTTGGGGAGGAGGGGTCCTCGGCTGCCGGCATGGCGGTGTTAAAATTCTTTGGGTACTGAACAGGATATTTACCCCCCATGGAGAGGGAGTTCTGCTCAGGTTGGGGGGTCATGGAGATGTCAGGGGTAGCTGAGCCTGGCTCTTGCGCCGGGTAACTTTGTGCCTTCCTCATGAGGCTTGCCTTAGTCGCAGTGGGTAGATCGTTGAAGGTCTTTAGCGCCTTTTTCTTAGATACCTGCCCACTCGCAAGTGCCCTGTTCCCATCTTCGTAAAGCTGGGGGGCTGTATCTGATAGGTCTCCCCATGGATTTTCAGAGCCCATTTCTGTCAAACCCCCATGGACTGGTAGCTCCGAAGTCCGTGTTAACCCCAAGGGAGGGGTTACGGGGACCGTACCGTCCCATGCTGTACAGGCCCGATGCGCTTTGGGCGGATCCGCCTCGGTTGAGCCACCCCATTTGAGCCTTGGCTAGCTCATTCTGGGCCTGTGCATTTTGGAAGTTCTGCCCCATGGCTGCTCCCGTCTGGGCGCCCGAGAGTGCGGAAGCGGCCACGTCTGCCCGTTGCACGGGCTGGGCTTTGTTGCCTGTGAGATAGGCGTACCGCTGCGTGTCCGAGGCAAGCTGCCGGTCTGCATCTTCCTTGGGCTTGTCCACGAGCTGTGATTTAGCGATACCTGCCCCTACCCCTACGGCGAGTCCAACCCATGACATATTATCTCTCCTCTAGGGCGCGGGTAAACCGGCCCTCTAAATATTGCTCAGGGGGGAGGATCAGCTCCTCCTCCAGTCTAACTAAGTCAGTCTCATTTGTCGCGTGGAAGGTCGTCCACACGGTGTCCTCGTGAGCGTACCCAACTCGTTTAGTCCCAGGCTTAGCTATAATTGTACAAGGGGCTTTCAGCCTCTTGACACCTTCGTCCGTCATGACCGAGATGTCCCCCTGACTGATGACATTCATATGCTCAGTCTTGTGGATCTTGCCCGTGAGAGTCGTACCTTTTGGGATGAAAATCTCCCTAGCGTACATGCCCTTGGAGAAGTGATGCGTGGTTGCTATCTCCACTTGGTGCTCGGGCATTT
>JANYDI010000030.1 GCA_025363695.1 Opitutia bacterium | reverse complement strand
CGGTAAAAAAAGATTTTGAGCCCTACAGGGGCGACACTCGTATTCAAATTTTTAGTGCCGCCCTTACAGGGCTCTAACTCTTTTTCACCCTTAAACCCAGGGCTTACGCCCTGGGCTACGTATCTGACGGCCTTTCAGGCCTCCTTATGTGTGTTTTAATGAATAGCTTAAATTGCTTAGATTCGATCCCAAAGGGATCTGTGGGAGGCTTAGTATCTACCTGCTCGATAGCGATTTATCTAAAATGCGCTAGCATTTTAATAAATCGCTATCGAAAGGGGATCCTAAGGGGCGCAAGCGCCCCTTAGCCCTACCCTCCTCTGTTCATCAATGCAATGGAGGCTTGTTGCAAATAATGTTGCAACTCCGTGGAATGGGGGTGCTCTTGAAGGCCTTCTTCGGCTGCTAGGAGGAGTTTTTTGGGTTCATCGATATATTGAAAGCACAGGTTAAGACGGTCTTCAATATTATGGCTATGGGATAAGGTTTCGTAGGCAAAGCAGGCTAAGGGCTGAGCGCCTTGAGCACGTGCTGTTTTGGCTAAAAAACGCAGGGCCCAGGGCCAAGTCGGGAAGTAACTTAGGGCTTTGTGGGCCAGACGGATACGCTGCTCGCCTTTTTTTAAAAATAGAGCGATAAATTTAAAGAGTAATTTAAGCAAATATCCTTTGCGCCCTGTGGCCAAGGACAGCTGCACCCAAATCCGATTCGCTTCGCAGGACCAGGGGTCTACCGTGAGTGCGTAACGGCACAGGGCCACAGCTTGGAGGCGATGTCCAGCGCTGAGGGCTTCTGCGGCTAAGGAAATATGGGGCATCATGCTTATGCAATTCCGAAACTACGGCTAATGCCCTTCATGGCTAGATGCAGCGTTTTTTGGGCTAAAGAAAGGGTTTTGGCCTCAACAAAAAGGCGCAGTAGGTCTTGGGTTCCTGAAAAACGGATAAAGAGTCGACCTTCAGGCCGCAGGGTGGCCTCAAGGTAACTGAGTTCCTTGCGGAGCTCCGGGTCTAAGGGGCCCCTGTAAGGCGTAACAATGACGCCTTCGGCCCTGGGCAACAGGGGCACCTGAGCGGCAAGGGTTTCCAGGGGGGTTTTGGCTTTTTCTAGGACATCCAGCAGTAAGAGGGCCGCAGCGACGCCATCGGCACACCAGCTATGGGGCGCCCAAATGATGTGGCCGGAGGGCTCAGCGCCCAAAGCAGCGCCATGGGCCTCCATGGCTGCAGCGACATGACGGTCCCCTACGTCCACGTGCATGAGCTTGAGGCTGTGTTTTTCCAAATACGGGTCTAGGCCCCGATTGCTGTAGTGGGTGGTGACGCACAGGCTTTTTGCAGGAAGCCTGCGAGCCATAAGCGCTAAAAGCACTTCTCCAGGAAGGACCTGTCCGCTAGGACCGCAAACGAGCAGACGATCGGCATCGCCATCGAAGGCAAGACCAAAGGGTGCTCCCTGGGCACGAACACAGGCGCCCAGGGCTTCAGGATGCTCGCTTCCGGCTCCCTGGTTAATATTGACTCCATTGGGAGTATCCCCTAAAACCATGCCGTGCCACCCATAATGCCGAAAAATCGAAGCAGCAAAACGGCTCGCAGCCCCATGAGCGCAGTCTAGGACAAAGGGACATTTTTCGAGTTGTAAGGAGGGAACTAAGCGCTTGAGGGCTTGCTCGTAAAAGTGCAGGCCTTCAGGATATGACAGTAAAGGCGCTGGGGCGTAGTGCTCAGGGGCCAACGCTAGCAGGGCTTCGATATGGGCTTCCTGAGCTTCGCTGAGCTTGTGTCCGCTTGGACTGATGAGCTTTAGCCCATTATCTGTGGCAGGATTATGAGAAGCCGTAATCATCAAACCCAGACAAGCGCGGCTCTCCAACGTCGTATAGGCCAGCGCAGCTGTAGACGCCACCCCAAGCGTGAGCACGCCAAAACCGTGAACGCCCAAGCCATCGCACAAAGCCTGACCGAGCTGAGGCCCGGAGGCGCGGGTATCCCAGGCCATGAGGCAGTTTTTTTGAGCGTTTGGGCCCTGGGTTTCCTGCACAAAACGCCCAATGGCCCAGCCGAGTTTTTGAAAAAAGCTGGGTGCTAGCCGAGCCTCCTCAAGGGCCCCGCGCAAGCCATCTGTGCCAAAGAGCTGGGGCATACTTTCAGGCTTTTTGAGCAAATAGTTCCAAACGGCTTACCCAAGGGGCGCTGTCTTCCAGCGTTTTGAGTTGCTCCAAGTAAGCCGTAACGGCCTCCCCCTGCTCCAGGGCATCCATGGCCTGAATGTAGCAGGCCTCGGCCCGCAAGGAACTTTTGATTTTTGTGTTAGCACTCAAAATACTCAGGCGGCGTAGCGCTTCTTCCTTTTGGCCCATCTTTAGCAGGGACATGCCGGCTCCCAGTTCAGCACGGCCAGCAAGCAATTCGTTTTTCAGGGAAACAAGGGCATCTTCGTAAAAGTTAAGGGCTGAGGCGTAATCGCTTTTTTCGTAACTTTCATCCGCCAAGCCTAAGGCTGTTAGGCCAGCCAGTACGTGGTTTTTGAATTTTTTTACAAAGGCCAGGCGCTCCTCCTTGTTTTCGAGGTCGCTAAAAGCTTTTTGCATGCGTTCCGTCCTGAAAGCCCGAATCCAGCGCGTTCCCTGGTAGCCTGCAATGGCCGCAAAAAGCACCCATGCCGCCACGAGAGTCGGGTTTTTGTAGCGTTGCCAAAACAAGTAGAGCTTGTCCTCGGGCGTGATCCCCTCAAAATCGGTATCCTTCAGGTGTCGTTTTTTGTGTTCCATGGTCCTCAAATCCTATTTAGAGCTGCAGAAATGTCAAGGATTGTTTTAAGGCCAAGGGGAGCTAGCTCCCCTTGGATCCCCTAACAGGTAGCGATTTATTAAAATACTACGTATTTATAATAAATCGCTACCTGGTAAGGAAATACAAGGCACCCTCCAGATTCCTTCGGAATCGAGGAATCACATCCCTAAACCGATCCCGAAGGGATCTGTGGAGGCCTTAGTATGCCCTCCCCGATAGGCGATTTTTATAAAATGCATCGCATTTTTAAAAATCGCCTATCGGTAGGGGATCCTAAGGGGCGCAAGCGCCCCTTAGCCCTTAGCCCTTTCAACACTTTTTTCCGCTAAGATTAAAAGCGCCTCTCTCGCAGCGGCTTCCTGGGCTCCTTTTTTTGAAGATCCCTTTCCTTTGGATACGTAGGTGTCTCCAGCGTAAAGACTTACGTGAAAAATACGATCATGGGCTGGCCCTGTCATCTTGTCGGTTACGTAGCGTAATTTGCTTCCTTGCGTATGCGCCCATTCCTGCAACTTACCTTTAGGGTTATATTCCTGAAGGAGCACGTCTAATCCTTCAGTAATATTTCCGTACCAAGCTAAAACAACGGTCTTTGTGGTCGCAAGATCGCTGTCTAAGTAAATCGCCCCGATGATGGCCTCAAGGGCGTCTTCCAAAATAGAATTGCGCTGGGCCCCGCCTGCCAAGGCTTCCTCAGGGCTCATACGCAAACAGGGACTCAATTGCAACTCACGAGCCATCGCACACAAAATATTGCCATGCCCTAGGACAGCTCGCGCCTGCGCAATAAAACCTTCCTGCGCGTCAGGAAGCCGAGTAAACAGCGTTTCCGCCAAAATTAACGACAACACGGCGTCTCCCAAAAGCTCCAAGCGCTCGTAGTCCTTCCAGTCCTTCGAGACCTTGAGGTCCAGCAAGGCCGAAGGATGCGTCAGGCCTTCCTCCAGAAGGCGGACGTCCTTGAACCGGTAACCAATGCGTTCTTGTAGTGCTTGAAGAGGATTCATAGGGTGAGAAAGGAAAGGAAAGAAAAGGGCTAAGGGGCGCTTGCGCCCCTTAGGATCCCCTTTCCGATAGCGATTTATTAAAATACTACGTATTTTAGATAAATCGCTATCGGGAAGCATATACTAAGCCCCCCACAGATCGCGAAGCGATCAAATTCAACCCATGTAGGGCGTGTCATCAATTAAGTTTAAAACCTGTTTTAACGGATTTATTAGGGTTGATAAATAATTATTTAAAAACAAAACACATATAAGGAGGCCTGAAGGGCCGGTAGATCGTAGCCCAGGGCGTAAGCCCTGGGTTTACGGTGAAAAAAGATTTTGAGCCCTACAGGGGCGACACTCGTATTCACATTCTGAGTTCCGCCCTTACAGGGCTCTGGTTTATTTTCCATCCCGGACCCAGGGCTTACGCCCTGGGCTACGATCTACCGGCCCTTCAGGCCTCCTTATGTGCGTTTTAAATAGACAACGTATGGGTCACAATGAAAGTTATGCAAGAGCTCTCATTATGCGGTTTAAGTTAAAAAATCGATTCCGAAGGAATCCGGGGGGGCCTTAGTATGCCCTACAGGTAGCGATTTTTATAAAATGCATCGCATTTTTAAAAATCGCTACCTGTAGGGGATCCTAAGGGGCGCAAGCGCCCCTTAGCCCTTCCCTACCACTTCAGCAACCCTACGACCTCCTTTCCCAACGCCGCATACGCCATGGCGCCGGAGCTTACGGGGTCGTACTCGAAGATGGTCTCGCCGAAGCTGGGGGCCTCTGCGAGGCGCACGGAGCGGGGGATGAGGGTTTTTAGGCGTTTGGGGGCCAGGTGCTTGTCGACCTCAGTGACGACTTGGTTGGAGAGGCGTGTACGGACGTCGAACATGGTCATCAAAATGCCCAAAAGCTCGAGTTGGGGGTTAAGGCCTTCGTTGCGTAGTTGTTCTGCAACGGCGAGGATGGGCTTGAGGCCTTCCATGGCAAGGTACTCGCATTGGAGTGTAATAATAAATTTATCGGCAGCAACGAGGCCATTCATCGACAACATGCCTAAGGCCGGGGGGCAATCGAGGATAATGACCTTAAAGGTTTTTAGCGGAGCCAAGCAGCGTTTCAGCTGCATGAGGTAGTCTGGCTTTTGGGCTAATTCCGTCTCTAGGGCCGCTAGGTCGATCTCGGAAGGCAGAAGCCAAAAATGCTTCCTTTTGGTTTCTACGATAAATTCTGAAGCCTGACCCGAGCCTCGTAAGGGTCCATAAAGACTGCAACCGGGCTTTTTTTCAACACCTAAGGCACTGGTAGCGTTGGCCTGAGGGTCTAGGTCAACGAGCAAAGTGGGAATGCCCTGTAAGGCCAGGCTTGCTGACAGGTTTACGGCCGTGGTGGTTTTTCCTACACCGCCTTTTTGGTTGGTAATGGCAATGATGGTAGTCATTGGACCGGCTCTCTCTGATCTATCAAGCAAACAGCCCAAGCGGCTATGGCTTCTTTGTTGCCGATGGCATCCAGGCCTTCATGGGTGCGGACTTTAACGTTTATGGCTTCAACGAGGATATGAAGGCATCGAGCTATATTTTGACGCATGGCAAAAAGGTAAGGAGCCAGCTTGGGAGCTTGAGCTACCAAGGTGGCATCGATGTTAACGACACAATAGCCCTTTTGGGTAATCAGCGCATGTACTTTTTGGAGCAGTACTTGGGAATCGGCGCCTTGGTAAGCTGGGTCTGTATCAGGAAACTGCTGTCCGATATCCGAAAGACCCGCTGCGCCCAAAAGCGCATCGGCGATGGCATGCAGCAGGCAATCGGCATCTGAATGCCCCAGTAGGCCCGTTTCATGCGGGATCTGGACGCCCCCCAGGATAAGCGGGCGTCCTGAGACCAGGCGATGGATATCGTAACTATGGCCAATGCGCATGGATTCCTTAGCTGGCATGCGCGACTAAGCGCTTGACGGGAATTTTTTGCAGATGGCTGAAGCTTGGGACTCCGTTGGCGAAGGTCACGGGCATTTCGCCATGCAACAAGGGAGTGATGTAACGAACGAAGTGTTGATTGACGCCGCTGCCGCCTTCGTAGATCCAATTAGGAGGAAGCACCTTGGGTTTTTCAAGAAGCATGGGGATGTCCGTAAAGGTGGTTTCGCTGGCTCCTCCTTCCGAGCGAACGAGCACGATGGCTTTGTTGCCAACACCCCCAAGGGCTCCCAGTACCGCCTGGGCAGCGCAAAGGGTTGCTTCCTGGCAATCAACCGCTGAACCCACAAAGGCTGCCATGCGGGATGATAGGGTTAAATTATGTGAACTGAGCTTAAGCGCCGGGAAAGCCCCATGAAGTAAGGTTTGGATATACTGCGCAGGCGTAGGCAGCTCGGCGTGGTGACTGCGTGCAACATAGTTGCCATCGGCATCCACCAGCCCTGCTCCGACAACAACCTGTGCGTGGCCGCTTTTTTGGAGCGCCTTTCGGATGTGATCCAGGAGCAGCGTGGCCTCCATCGGGCTATGAGGCAGGCACAAAATCGGGCTGCTTGGGGCCGTTGCTAAGGCAGCGGCAGCGGTTAACCAACCGTGAACGTCATCCTCTAACGCACAAATGGCAAGGGAAGGATGGCCCGAGCCCTGAGCTTCCAGCCCGATAGCCATAATCTGGGCGGCTACGGCCTTGGCGGTACTTGCATATCCGGGTGTGTGGTCAGCAAAAACGAAGCGATTGGTGTGGCTTTGTAAGACGGCGATGGCGCTGAGGGCGTAATGCTCGTGCTTGGCGACTTCGCTAAGAGTCTGCGTCAACTGAAGGGCTTTTTCATCGCCAATAATGAAAACGTAGCGGATATCGTGTGCCTTTATGACCTCTAAAGCGGCTCCAAGCCCCTGAGTAACGCTGTGCTCGCTGCATCCCAAAATCATGCCCGGAGTGTACTCCAGTTTACGAATGTTACTTTGAGGCTCTTGGGCTAAATCAATCAGTTTTTCGGCAACGAGCCCTTCAAGGCCGCCCAAGGCACCGTAGATTTGCTCTATGGACTCATGGTTAAGAGCCTCCATAATAACCCCGCTCAGGGCTGCATTCGCTACTGCTGTAGGCGTGCCCTCCTGGATAATAAGTACATTTCCTTTGTCGATCATAGTCCTGTTTTTAAAATTTTTTTGGTAAGCCGATCAGATCCTTTGCTATAAATACGAGGAATTAGACAAAGGCAAGCTTCTTTTGTGCTAAAAGCGAAGAAAAGGAAAAGGGCTAAGGAGCGCTCGCTCCCCTTGGATGGTTTGAGGGGTGCATTGGGGGTTGATGCTGCGTCA
>JANYDI010000171.1 GCA_025363695.1 Opitutia bacterium | reverse complement strand
TTTGATATGAAAAACAAACCGGAGCCCTGTAAGGGCGGCACTCAGAATTTGAATACGAGTGTCGCCCCTGTAGGGCTCAAAAAATTTTCACCTGTAAACCCAGGGCTTACGCCCTGGGCTACGATCTGCCGGCCCTTCAGGCCTCCTTATGTGTGGTTTGATCAATGACTTAGATGAGACTTAATGGATGACACGCCCTAATTTGGCTTAGATGATTTTTTCTTCACAGAACCTAGTATGCCCTCCCGGGTAGCGATTTTTATAAAATGCATCGCATTTTTAAAAATCGCTACCTGTAGGGGATCCTAAGGGGCACGAGTGCCCCTTAGCCCTTTCCTTAACCCGTACCTAGACAATCTTAAAGCAGCCGATGCGCCCCTTGCCGCTGGGGTGGGGGACTAGCTGCGTTCCTAGCGTTCCGATGAGCGTGGCGTTTACCAGGGACTTGGCGATGCCCAGGTTTTGGAGGCGCAGGGCCGCTTCCTCGGGGGTCTTGGTGTGTAAGGAACTCAAGATTTGATGGCCTGTGAGGGCTGCTTGGACGGCGATGTGGGCGCTTTCGGGGTCCCTGATTTCGCCAATCAGAAGGGTATCCGGGCTGTGCCTCAAAAGGGCTCTGAGCGCTGCTGGGTAGGGGAGTTGCGGGGTTATCGGGAGCTGCAGGACTCCAGCTAGGGTCGCTTCAACGGGGTCTTCAGCGCTCATGACCTTGCGCTCTGGCGTACACAGGGCGCGTAGGCAGGCGTAAAGCAGCGTTGTTTTGCCGGATCCTGCCCTGCCGGTGGCCAAGATGAGGCCTTCGCGCCGAGCCAAAAGACCTTCCAGCAGGCTTTGTTGCTCGGTCGTGAGGCCCAGCGTATCCAGCGTCTTGAGCTTGCCTTGGATGCCCAAAAGGCGTAGCGCAAGGCCTTCTCCCCACAAATACGGAAGGCTGCTGACGCGGAAATCCGCCCAGCCTTCCGCAGTGGCGATGCGTAAGGCGCCATCCTGAGGTAGGCGATCTTGCGATAAATCCATGCCGCACAGCAGTTTGATCCGTGCGCTCATTGCAAGGCCTTCAGCTTTTTTATGCTCGGCATAGGGAAGGAGGGCCCCGTCTTTGCGTACGCGGATACGCAGAGACTCCGGCAAGGGCTCCAGGTGGAGGTCCGAAAAACCCTCGCTTACAGCCCTTTTTAGAAGCGCATCAGCCTTGTGTTCTTTATGCATTTTTGTAGTGACTTTATAGAAATTTCTTGTTACGAAAAGCGGCACCCTATGATTTCAACTTCAAATGAACTAAGCGATGCCCAGCGGGTGGATCAATTACAGCTTAAGTGTGCTGCTTTTGCCCATGATTTCAACAATTTACTTACGGCCATGATGGGGAATTTATCCTTGGCTTTGGCGCAGTTGCCTGCAGACTCCAAGCTCCACAGCATGCTGGAAGTGGTCCACAAGGCGTCCGTGCGCGCTCAGGCGATGGTAAAGCACCTTTTGCTTTTTGCCAAGCAAGACAGCGTCGCGCGTGAGTTTACGGACATGGCCGGGTTGTTGCGGGAATCGGTCGCTTTGCTGCAACGCGGCGCACGTTGTCCCTTTGTCATGGAATTGGAGCCGGACTTACCCTGGGTGGCCGTGAATCCGGTCCAGATGACGCAGGTAATCAATAATTTACTGATCAATGCGAACCAGGCCTCTCCCCAAGGCGGCCCCATTGTTGTCCGCGCCAAGGCCCTCAAGCCCGAAGCCCTTTTGCAAATCGAAGTCCAGGACCACGGCACAGGCGTAGACCCCGAACACCTCCAAAAACTCTTTGTTCCCTATTTTACCACCAAAAGCAGCGGCAACGGGCTGGGGCTGGCCTCCGTAAAGGCCATTGTTGAAGACCATGGAGGCACGATCAGCGTGGCTTCCACCCTGGGGCAAGGGACGACCTTTACCTTTTGTTTGCCCATCAAGGAGATGGCTCTGTGCCCCGTAACAAGCGAAGCTCCCCTTTTAAAAAAGGCTGCAGCCCGCTTGCTTTTGCTGGATGACGAGCCTACCATCCAGCAAATTGCCGCTGAAATGCTGCAACACCTGGGCCACAGCGTTGTATTGGTCAAAGATGGCGCTACGGCGCTCCAAACCTACAAGCAAGCCATGGACGCCGGCCATCCCTTTGATGCCGTTATTTTAGACCTGGCCATCCCCGGCGGCAAGGGCGGCCGCGAGATCATTGAAGACCTGCGCCTCCTAGACCCCAAGGTACTCGCCCTCGTCTCCAGCGGCTACAGCGAGGACCCCATTGTCAAGAACTGCCAGCAGTATGGGTTTTCCGGCGTGCTCATGAAGCCGTATAATCTCAAGGCGCTGGAGGCGGCGTTGGCGTGCATAGGCTAAGGGCTAAGGGGCGCTTGCGCCCCTTAGGATCCCCTTTCCGATAGCGATTTATTAAAATGCTGGCGCATTTTAAGTAAATCGCTATCGGGGAGGCTATACTAAGGCCTTCCTCTCGATCGCGAAGCGATCGAATTTAAGTAAGGCGTGTGAACAATTAACTAAGCTTAAAACCACAAAATAAGAGCCCTGCAGGGGCGAATGCTTGTCAGCCCAGGGCGTAAGCCCTGGGTTTACGGGTGAAAAAAGATTTTGAGCCCTACAGGGGCGACACTCGTATTCAAATTTTTAGTGCCGCCCTTACAGGGCTCCGGTTTGTTTTTGATTCTGGACCCAGGGCTTACGCCCTGGGCTACGTATATGCCGGCCCTTCAGGCCTCCCATAGTGTGGTTTGATAACGAACTTAGAATTGTTTACTTCGATCGCGAAGCGATCAGGAGGGCGCCTTGTATCTACCTACCCAGGTAGCGATTTATTATAAATACGTAGTATTTTAATAAATCGCTACCTGTAGGGGATCCAAGGGGCGCAAGCGCCCCTTGGCCCTTTACCTTTTCTCCACTTTTCGAATTTTCTACTTGATTTTTTCCCCATTCCCGATAAGCCTAAAACCCGAGATTCAATCAGCTATGGAGTTAGCATTTCGCAATCCGGAGTATTTTTGGCTTTTGACGTTGATACCCTTGGGGCTGCTTTTGCGTAGGTTTAGGCCGCCGCCGGCGGCGTTGAAGTTTCCGGCCTCAGGGTTACTGCAGGGTTTGGGTGGAGCAGGTGCTCAAAAGTTCCTGGTGCTGCTGCGTTTACTGGCGTTTTTGGGCTTGAGCTTGGGGTTGTGCCGTCCGCAACAGGATGGTCGGAGGCGTCAGGTGCAGGCCAGTGGGATAGACATGGTCTTGGCGGTGGATGTTTCGGGGTCTATGTTGGCGCATGATTTCACCTTGGACAATCGCCCTGCGAGCCGCTTGGATGTTGTCAAGCGTGTCTTGGGTACTTTTATTGAAAACCGTCCTAGCGACCGCATGGGCTTTGTGGCCTTTGCGGTGCAGCCGTATTTGGTGAGTCCGCCGACGCTCAACCACCATTGGTTGCAGCAGAATTTGGAACGTTTGCGTGTGGGCCTGGTAGATCCTTCGGGAACGGCGATTGGCTCAGCGATTGCGATGGCGGCGAATCGCTTGCGGACCATCACCTCCAAAAGCAAGGTGCTGATTTTGCTTACCGATGGTCAAAGCAATAGTGGCAAAGTGAGCCCGATTATGGCTGCTGAGGCCGCGGCGGCTTATGGCATCAAGATTTATACGATTTTTGCCGGGACGGATGGCTTGGTTCCGGTGCCGATTGTGGACCCAGCAGGGAATTTTTTACGCGATGCTTCGGGCGCTTTGGTATTTGAAAAAGCTTATATGAGTTCGGATGAAAGCTCCCTAAAGGAAATTGCTGAAAAAACAGGCGGGGTGTTCTTTAGGGCGACCGATACGGCGAGCCTGAAAAAGATCTATAAGCGCATTGATGAGCTAGAAAAAACAGAGGCGCGCGTGTATTATTCAGGCCCCGTGCATGAGTGGTTTTATTGGCCTGTTGGGCTGGCGGTGGCTTTGTTGCTGCTTGAAGTGCTGTTAACGCATACCCGTTATCGTCGTTTACCATGAGGTGTGAGCATAAAAGTTTTCTGTGGGTGGCCCTGGGCGTGGCCTTGGGGCTAGGCATCCTGTACCTGTGGAGCTGGAGGCGCCGCAAGCTGCTTTTACAGCAGTTTGCCTCAGCAGCGCTTCTTAAAGGGCTGATGGCCTCCTTTTCGCCCTTGCGCTTATGGGTGCAATGGGCCTTGCCGGCCCTGGCCATCGTGTTGCTTTTTGTGGCTTTGGCCCGGCCGCAATGGGGTCATGTGTTGTCCGAGACCAAAACCAAGGGGGTGGATGTCCTGATGGCCTTAGACGTCTCCAAAAGCATGCTTGCGCAGGACATCAAGCCCGACCGCCTACAACGGGCGAAGCTAGCGATTTGGGATTTTGTCAAAAAACTAGAGGGCGACCCTGTGGGCTTGATTATTTTTGCCGGCCAAGCCTTTTTGACCTGTCCTTTGACGGCCGATTATGAGGCGTTTAGGCAGTCACTTGAAAGCGTGGATGTGGACCTCATCGAGGCTCAGGGGACAGATTTAGCGATCGCTATCCAGGAGGCGCAATCGTTGCTGCATCAGGAGGAAAACTTTAAACGCCTCGTGTTAATTACCGATGGAGAGGATTTGGAGGAAAAAGGATTTATCGCAGCAAGTAAGGCTGCCGAGGAAGGTTTAGTGATCTATACCGTAGGCGTAGGCACGCCAACGGGGGAGCTCATTCCCATCCGCGATGCCCAAGGCAAGCCGGATTACCTGCGTGATGCTTCGGGAAAACCCGTGCAAACCCGCTTAGATCCTACAACTTTAGAACGCATCGCCGCAGCTACAGGTGGGTTTTATACGCCTTTAGGCGCCTTAGGGGAGGGGCTAGACCGTGTCTATCAGGAGGGCCTTGGGAGCATTCCTAAGCGTGAACGCCAGGGGCAGATGCTGCGTATCCCCATTGAGCGTTTTGAGTACTTTCTTTGGGCAGCCCTGGGGCTCTTGCTCGCCCAATCATTGATAACCACACGCCGAAAAAGGTAGGCATCATGCTCAAGAATTTTTTTCTATTACTGTGTTTCCCCTGGGTGGCCTTCGGGCAGCCCTTTGCTTTTCTCGACAAGGGTAAATCGGCCTTCGACCAAGGGGATTACCCTCGGGCGGTTCAGATTTACGCCGACAAAAAACCCTCCTGCGTGCAGCATTACAACCTAGGGACTTCCCTGTACAAGCAAAACAACTGGCAAAAGGCTTTGGAGCAGCTGAACCTGGCGCTTCCCCAGGCTGAGCCGGCCTTACAGCAAAAGATTTATTATAATACCGGCAACACGCAGTATCGCCTCGGGGAGGCCCTACAGGCCAAGGACCCCACGGCTACGATTGCCCATTGGAAGCACGCCCTCAGCGCCTACGAGTCCTCCCTGGCGCTGGACCCCAAGGGTGAGGATGCTCAGTTTAATCGTGACTTTGTGCAAAAGAAACTCGATAATTTAGAGCAAGAGCAAAAAGAAAAAGAGCAAGAAAAGGAACAAGAAGAAAAGAAGGACAATCCGGAAGATAAGGATCAAGACAAGCAAGACAACTCCAAGGACAAGAAGGACGACCCAGGGGACAAAAACGAAGATAAGAAGGGTCAGGATAAGAAGGACGAGCCTTCAAAAGGGCAAGACCCGCAACAAGATAAGGACAAAAAGCCACAGCAGCCAAAAGAAAACCCTGAACCTAAGGAGCCTGAGCCGTCTAAGGAAAATCCTGAACCCAAGGAGTCTCCAAAAGACCAGGAAGCCCCTGAGCCGAAGCCTGGGAGCTTGTCCTTGCAGGAAGCAGCGCGCATCCTAGACGCCGGAGCCAAGGGCGAAAAGCAGTTGCCTTTAGTGTTTCCAGAAAATCAGAAACGGGAGGACACGATGTTCTTGGAAAAAAGTTGGTAGTAGCCAGGGGGCGCTTGCACCCCTTAGGATGGTTTTAGGGGGGCATTGGGGTTTGGGACGGCGTCATGAAAGTGACTCACGCACCGTAGTGCGCTACGCACTTCCCTTCCTTGTCCGAACCCCCAATGCCTCCCCTAAAACCGGCTCAAAGCCGTTCCGGAAAATACACCCTGATTGTATCTTGAAAAATCCTGAAAGATAGGCAAGGGTGAAAGAGTAGGAGTGATACCGATTTAACTGATTGGTCAAAAAGACCGAAGCGAACTGGGTACGCTCCCACTCAATACATTGCAAAGTGTAAGTACGAACG
>JANYDI010000109.1 GCA_025363695.1 Opitutia bacterium | reverse complement strand
TTTTGTAAAATTGCCCATCGGAAAGGGGATCCTAAGGGGCGCAAGCGCCCCTTAGCCCTTTCACTTTCAACACGATCACGGCACCCCTTACAAACTTCAAACTTTAAGCATTGACTTTCGCAGCTTCTTGGGGGCACGCTCAGAGTGGTTTTTTGGGGGATGCGGCGTCTGTTGTTAAAGGTCTTTGGGGGAGGGCTGCTGGTGCTGCAATTGGGGTGCCTGTGGGTGGCCTTGAGCCCGAAGGGTTTGGCGGTGCCGCGTTTTGTGGAAAGGCGCATGCTGAGCTGGGTCTTGGGGCCGCAGTGGGAGCTGGAGCACGCGAACCCCTTGTACATCAGCTTGTTAGGCGTTTTTCGGATGGACCAGCTACGCTTGCTGCAAGCCGGCGAGGTCTGTTTTGAGGCCCAGCGCCTGGTTTTGGACCTATCGTGGTGGGGGCTTTTGACACGTCAGCGACCGGTGGAGCGGATTTTTTTGGAAAATGGCCGTGCCAACCCCTGGGCGCACAGGCTTTATTTGCATGCGGCTATCGAGCGTTCGGGGCTAGAAATCTTTTTTGGCTCTGGACGGGCGCAAACGGGGGCCTTGGCTGTTTTGCAGGGGTTTTTCCCGTGGCGTTTTGGACAAAATAAGGGAGAGCCTCAGGCGCTGTTGGGCGATACGGTTGAAGGCTTCTTAAAATCGATAGGCAAAATCAGGGGTCTTTACCTAAAGGTGCAGGGGTTTCCCGGTAAGCAAAAGCTCTTAGCCGCTACGGCTTTGCTGCAAAGGGGGGACCTAGGGCCTGTTTCCTTTAGCGGACCTCTGCTGGCTCAAGGCGTTGTGGATCCTAAGGCCCTGGGGGCCAAGGGCCAAACATTCTTTTTGTCTACGCAGGCTGCTATTCAGGTTGCTGGACATCAGGCAGCGCAAGGGGTTGTGCAGCTGTCGCTAGGGGATATCCGGCAGCCACGGACTTCGTGGAGCTTGGTTTATGCCCTCAGAGGCCTTCAAGTGGCGGGGACTTCTTGGCCGTGGTGGGGTGGGACCCTCAGGACGCTGAGCTCGGAAACCCTGGGGGGTGAGCTTTCCTTGCGTGATGCCCATAACAAGGCTGTTGATGGGCATTGGGAGATCGCTCCTGAGCGGATAGCGCTGAGCTTGCAGGGGAATTGTGACCCTGTTGCCTGGGTTAAGGGCCCTTTTGAGGCGGCGCAGTACCTACGGTTTAATGCCGGCTGCTCCTGGACCTTGGACGCTCAGCTGGGGCGGGAGGGTAGCGTCCATAAGGCTGAAGGCAGCGTGGAAGCTCAGGACCTCTGGGCCTACGGGGTCCCCCTTAGGAGTGCGTATTTAAAGGGTTCTTGGGCGGACAACAAGCTTAAGGTAACGCATTTTGACCTTGTGGGGAGTAAATCTCAAGCAACAGGCTGCTACGAGCATTGTTGGGGCAGCCACGATTTCCGTTTTTTACTGGAGGGCCAAGTAGCGCTCATGGAAATAGCGCCTTGGATGGGCAATGCCTGGCCCAGGTTGTTTAACCCGCTGAAGTTACACGGAGTTTCCGTACCCCGTGGGAGCCTGGACATTACGGGTTGCTGGAAGGATGCCGAAGCTACCACGCAGCTGTGGGGCCACGTAGCGGCGGATAACCTGGAGTATCGCGGGATTTATTTTAAGCAGGTACGGGGTGAGCTTGCGTTGAATCCTGAACGCATTACGCTCAAAAATGGTTACCTGCAGCGGCCTGAGGGGAGTCTTCAAGGCAGTATAGACTGGACGCTTTCGCCCCCCTTTGATGACCTAATTGCTTGTCATTTTGAGGTCGAGGGCTGCTTTTTCCCCAACATGCTGGCGTCCTGGTCTAAGGCGGAGTTTTTAAGCACGTTTAAAAAATGGCATTTTTCCGTGGCTCCCAAAGTGCACGTGTGCGGCGATTATGACGCGCAACAGGAGCATCCCTACAGCCTGGAGATGGACCTGGACATTCCTGGAAGTTTTTCGTTAAACGCCTTGAGCTTGGATTACGCCAAAGCCCAGGTCGTGCTGCGAGAAGGCCAGGTGTTCATGCAGGCTCATGAGCTCGGCTTTGGGGGCGGATTCGGGAGCGCCCAAGGACATATCGACTTGCGCAGTGAAGCCCGTACGCCCTACGCCTTGGCCCTCGAGCTCCAGGAGATCACCCAAAGGGAGAGCCTGCAGGCGGCCTTGGGCCTCAATAAAGGACCGACTCACGAACTTAGCAGCTTGGGGAGCCTGGATGTGGCGCTCAACTTAAATGGAGACCTCAAAAAACATCCCCTACTGAGCGCCGAAGGCTCGGGCTCCTTCGAGCTGCGTAACATGGACCTGGAGGATGTCTACTTTTTGGGCCTGTTGTCGCACATTATGCGGATCCTGCCGCTGCCCTTTGGCCGTGCGCAGCTTAATAGCGCCTTTGGGAGCTTTTCTTTAGAACCCGGCCTACCCCTGCGCTTTGACAACCTCATTATCCAAGGCCCTGCAGCCCAAGTGCGTGCCACAGGCATTTATGATATGGATCGTGATATGCTTGACATGCGCCTAAAATTTTTTTTGCTAGGGGGCGTACGGGCGCCTATCTTTTCTCACTTGGGCAAGTTGTTTAATCCGCTCTCGCATATGTTTGAAGTCTTTGTCACCGGGCCGATTTTGGAGCCTAGGTGGAGCTTTAAGCCCGAGAAGGGGAGGTAGCAGTCTTAGGACGTGTCATCAATTAAGCTTGAGCGTCCCTCTAGCCTTGAAAGTGACTTAAGTACTTGATTAACAACTCCTTAACAATCAGTCCACACTTAAGGAGGCCTGAAAGGCCGGCAGATCGTAGCCCAGGGCGTAAGCCCTGGGTTTACAGGTGAAAAAAAGATTTTGAGCCCTACAGGGGCGACACTCACACTTTCTGAAATTTTCTTGTGTGCCGCCCTTACAGGGCTCTGGTTTATTTTCTATACTAAACCCAGGGCTTACGCCCTGGGCTATCCATCTGCCGGCCCTTCAGGCCTCCTTAAGTGTGGTTTAAATGAACGCCCTAGATTAGGCTAAAATGATGACACGCCTTAAACCACCATGACTCTAAGAAAAACGCTTTATTTATTTACGACCTTTTGTCTAGCTACCTGTGCCCTAGCGACGGATGAGCTTGAGGAAGCAGGGCCGCTTGTTGCTGCATTTCCCGAGCACAACGCAAGCGATGCGGGCGCTCCCTTGGAGCAACTGCCTGCAGAGATCATAGGGATGATTTATGGTTATCTTACTGAGTTATCCGATAAGATAAACTTATCGCTTGCAAGTAAACACCTGTGCGCCTTAAGGCCTGCTTTTAAAAAGGTACTGTTACACAACCTCGAAGGACTCAGAGTGGTTTTTGAGCATTCGGGTTATCTCAACGTTAATGCATCGATAGATTTGGTAGTAAAGTTTAAAGAAAAGCCTAAGGATATCCAGCTTCCCAAGGTTCAAAAAACCCAGGTGAAAACCCTTTGCTTGGCCAGGGAGTTCACGGACTACCCATGGACGGATGAGGACTTAGCAGCCTTGCTAGCAGGATGGACACAGCTGGAATCCGCAGATCTAACAGGCAATCAAAAGGTAACCAAAAATGGACTCGCATGTTTGCCAAAGAGCTTAAAGCACCTCGTCTTGAATGGCTGCAGCCAAGTGAGCGACGTAGGGCTAGCGACTGTGGCAAAGTTAACCCAGCTGCAGCACCTTGAGTTGAATCGGTGCAGGCGGATAACGGACATTGGGCTAGCGACCTTGGCGGTCTTAACGGCATTGCAGCACCTTGAGTTGACGCATTGCAAGCAGGTGACCGACCTAGCCTTGGGTCACTTGGTTGAATTAAAAGAATTACACCATCTGGACGTGAGCTGTACTCAGATAACCTTCGAAGGGCTAGAAGCGCTGAGGGCTCGCTTAGTCCACTTGCAGTACTGTGGGTTGTCCTGGGCCAAAACCCTTGAGGCTAGCTTAAAGGCCTTGACACAAGCCGACCTCGCCGGTTAAAACAGGCTATTATGGATACAAAAACAGCTCTAGAATGCCTTAAGGCCTACGTACGTTGCGCGAGCGTATCGGCAGATCCGCTGTACAAGCAGGGGCTTGCAGCGGCTCGGGATTATGTGGCGACGCTCTTGCAAGACGCTGGCCTGGTGGTAGAGCTGGTGCCAACGCCCCTAAATGCTATCGTGATGGCGCAACGCTTGGGTAACCCCAGCTGGCCTCATGTGCTGGCTTATGGCCACTATGATGTGCAACCTGTGGACCCTTTGGCGCTTTGGCTCAGCGACCCCTTTGAACCTGAAGTCCGCTCAGGACGTCTTTATGGACGGGGTACCACAGACCAAAAGGGCCCCTTTATTACCATGCTGGCGGGGCTCATGAGCGCTCTAAAAGCTGGGAAGCTGGCGCTCAACCTTACGGTGATTGTTGAGGGGGAAGAGGAAATCGGCAGCCCGAGCTTTGAGGGTTTTTTGAAAACGCATGCTCAGCAGCTCGCCGAGGCGCACTGCGTTATTTTGTCCGATACGGTGAGCCCCTCCGAGGACCAAATCGCCATTGCTACGGGCTTGCGTGGGCTTGTGGCGCTGGAATGCCTGTTCCAAGGACCGGCTCAGGATGTCCATTCAGGCTTTTACGGAGGTGCTGTGGTCAATCCCCTCCATGCGTTGATGGCCGTGGGAGCCTCTTTGCACGATGCTCAGGGCCGTGTTGCGCTTGAGGGCTTTTATGAGGCCGTGCGTGCGCCCCAAGATTGGGAACGCCAAGAATTAGCGCGTTACCCGATGACCGATACCCAGTTGCAGCAGGCTGCCGGTGTATCCTCTTTAGCACCGTGTTTTGAGCCCTTTAGGAGTGCCCAAGAAGCCCTGCGCTTTGGCCCAACCCTTGAGTTTAACGGTCTAGGCGGAGGCTATCAAGGGCCTGGGTCTAAGACGATCATCCCAGCCCAGGCTCAGGCCAAGATCACCTGCCGTGTCGTACCCGACCAAGACCCAGCAAGTATCCAGCAAGCCGTCGCTGCCGCTCTAAAAGCCCGTTGTCCCAAGGGCGTCCATTGCAGTGTTACCCTGGGCCAAAGCGCGCCGGCGTATCGCGTGTGTCCGCCGCATAAAACACCTGGAAACACGGATACCTCCGTGCTTGCCAAGGCTTTCGCCTTTGCCGATGACGCCATTAGCAACAACTTTGGTAGGGCTCCTTGCTTCCTGCCCGAAGGCGGTAGCATCCCCATCATTGCCGCCATCCAGGCCAGCACCGGTCTGGATGCCGTCATGATCGGCCTGGCCCTCCCGCAAGACAACATGCACGGCCCCAACGAAAGCTACTCCCTGGCCGTCATGCAACGCGGTATTGCGATGTATAGGGAGTTGTTTACGCGATTAGGGAGGGTTTGAGGGGGCATTGGGGGTTGGGGCGTTGAAAAGTGAAAGGGCCAAGGGGCGCTTGCGCCCCTTAGGATCCCCTACAGGGTGCGATTTTACGAAATACTGTGTATTTCGATAAAATCGCACCCTGGTAGAATATACTAAGGCCTCCACAGATTCCTTCGGAATCGGCTAGGTAGTTTAGCTATTCTCGATTAATGGAGCTCTTGTATAACCCTATTTGAAGCCAAAAATTATAAATCCCAGCAATCAGGACGTGTAATCAATCCTACTTGATTAACTAACAAAACCACACTTAAGGAGGCCTGAAGGGCCGGCAGATATGTAGCCCAGGGCGTAAGCCCTGGGTTTTGGCATGGAAAATAAACCGGAGCCCTGTAAGGGCGGCACTCAGAACGTGAATACGAGTGTCGCCCCTGTAGGGCTCAAAATCTTTTTTCACCCGCAAACCCAGGGCTTACGCCCTGGGCTACGTATCTGCCGGCCCTTCAGGCCTCCCATAGTGCGTTTTGTTGTTATATAAAAAATACAATACGATCATTTTGATGTGATTTTAAAAGGCAAAAATAGCATCAGAATTAACACCCTAGCCCAGGGCTATCATCCTTCGCCCCTTCAGGGCGATCATAATGCGTTTTAAATCAACAAGTTAAGGAAAAATGTCATCAAAATTAACTTAATTGATCACACGTCCTACATTTCCTTTCCCCACTCATCAAAAAAGATTGACAAGAGTTTTGCTTATTATGTAGTAAAACTCATGATAAGAAAAATCGTTTACTTGCTTACGCTATTTTACCTAGTTCCTTGTGCCGTTGCCATGGACGACCTTGAGGAAGCAGGGCAGCTTGTGCCTTCGTTGCCTGAGGCCACGGGTCTTTCCTTGGAGCAGCTGCCTCCGGAAGTCATAGGGATGATTTATGAATACCTCACGGAGGTGTCCGATAAAGTAAGTTTATCCCTCGTAAATAAAAATCTGTGCGCATTAAGGCCTGCGTTAAAAAAGGTGATTTTACGTAACTTCGAAGGGCTCAGGGTCGTTTTTGAGCCGTGTGGTCATCTCAACTTGGGTGGGCCGGTGGACTTGATATTTGACTTTAAGCATGAACGTGGAAGGCCCATGTCGTTTGAAGTAAAAGCAACACGCGTAAAATCACTATGTTTGACTAATGACTTCTTTGGCTATCAAGTAACGGATGCTGATCTAGAGGTCCTGGCGCCTGGATTAACGCAGCTAGAGCATTTTGATTTATCTCATAATCAAAAAATAACCCATAGGGGGCTGGCGCTTTTGCCAAGAAGCTTGACGTACCTAAGTCTGACTGGCTGCCAGCAAGTGGGCAACGCAGAGCTAGAGCTTGTGGGGAGCATGACCGCTTTGCAGCAACTCCGGCTAAACAGCTGCGATTACGTAGGCAAACAAGGGTTAACGCAGCTGAGTGGATTAAAGGATTTGCGCCACCTCAATGTATCCTCCACCTCGATGACCGATGAAGGGCTGAAAGTCCTGGCCAGTATGCCCGCTTTGCAGCACCTCGATCTAGGCTACTGCACCTCAATGAGCAACAAAGACCTAGCGGCTCTGATACCCAAATTAACCCAGTTGCAACATTTCAGCCTGCATGGTTGCCGGCAACTGACCGATGAAGGTCTATCTACCCTCAACGGCTTAACGCAGTTGCAGTACCTCAGCCTGTGTGGTTGCTACCAGCTGACCGATGAAGGCCTATCCACCCTGAACGTCTTAGCGCCATTGCAGCATATTGATCTAGGTTGTTGCAACCAAGTGACCGAAGCAGGGCTAGGGGTCCTGGCAAACTTTACCGCCTTAAAGCAGCTCGATTTGGAAGGTTGCAGCGGAGTGAGCGACGCCGTGCTAGGGATGCTGACGGGTTTGACCGCTTTGCAGCGCCTCGACCTGGATGGTTGCAACCAAGTGACCGATGCTGGGCTACAGGCCTTGGCGGGCTTGACCGCGTTGCAGCGTCTTGATTTAAGCCACTGCAGGCAAGTGACGGATGCGGGCCTAGGATACCTGGCGGAATTAAGGCAATTGAAGACCCTCAGTTTGAATGACTGCCCCCAGGTGAGCAACGCAGGACTAGAGGCCTTGGCGGGCTTGACCGCGTTGCAGTATCTCAATTTGGGTGGTTGCACCTCTGTGAGCGACGAAGGACTAGAGTTTTTGACGGGGTTGACAGGGTTGAAGAACCTTGATTTGTCTCATACATTCGTGACCGAAGCGGGCCTAAGGAAGTTGCTGAAATATGTGGGTTTGGACAACCTCATTTTGTACCACTGCAGGCACATAACCGACGAGGCCGCAAAAGCGCTCAAGCAAGACTATCCGGATGTTCAGATACATAGGTCCAGGCGTTGAGCGTTAAAAGGAGCTACCAATGCCCTCCTCAAACCAGCTCGAAGCAAGCCATAAGATACACCCGGATCGCTTCGCGATCTGTGGGGGGCTTAGTATAGGCTTCCCGATAGCGATTTACTTAAAATACGTAGTATTTTAATAAATCGCTATCGGAAAGGGGATCCTAAGGGGCGCTTGCGCCCCTTAGCCCTATGCTATGCTTTCTGCCCTATGCTTTCTTCCATCACGCTTAG
>JANYDI010000088.1 GCA_025363695.1 Opitutia bacterium | reverse complement strand
GCCGAAGCCACTTGGCGTAGGCTGGCTGGGCTATCCATGTGCCGCCCCTTCAGGGCTCCTCAAGTGTGGTTTGATCATAGCTTAATTGATCACACGCCCTAGTTTAGAGATTGCCAAAACATAGACCATTTTACTGATTTTTATAAATCTAATCTTGATTGACATGATTTTTTGATCTAGAATCATCCCTAACGTGTTTAATTACACTTTTAAGAACTAGAAAAAATAAATTTATGAAAACAATACAAGCATGGTTTATAAGGAGAAAATGCGCTGTCCGCCTAGCAGCGCTCTGCCTTTTCCTAGGAGTAACGGGAAGCGCAGCCTATGGAGGGCTCGCTGAAGCTGAAGCTAATTTGGACAGAGCCGAAAAGTACAGAGGTGTAAGACCGAAAACCGTTGAGGATGAGCAGCCCAGTCAAGTCAGACAACTGATGACCTTCTTACGAAATGGTCGAGGCAAAAAAGCCATTGAAGATTTCGATCTCAAGGATTGGTCTATTGTTGGGAAATACCTCCCCCTACCCAAGCAAAAGGTCCAACAACAAGATCCACCCCAAGAACCCAAAGAAGAAGTCCTCATCGTGGAAGTATCTGAGGATCCAGACCTCATCACCAACGAGCGTATTGATGCATTTATTGCCCGTTTATCGCAAGTTTATGAGGCTACCGATCGAAACTTCGACCTCTTCGCCCTGACTAACTCCAATGATCCCACGGCCAAGGAGCGTCTCATCACGATTTTCAACTTTATGTCGCACCCAAGCGCGTGGGCCCATATGGAGACGTGTGCGACTGACCCCAATAGCGCTCGAGAACACTTTGCTCAGCTTTTTGAAAACATGCAGGGGAATGGGGCGGACATCGGCAGCATTCGTCAAAAAGTAAATACAAAACTCGAAAGCCTTGATAACTTTAACCTGCGTTTTAGCGAGCTTTTGCAGACGCAACAAGGACAAAGGCTGCTCAGGCATTGGGCTCATTACGCTTACCTCTTTGCGTATTTTGGCAATGAACTTAACAAATTTGACCTTATCCCGACTTCCTTTATCGAAGAAATTCAAGGCGCCCTTACGAAATCCATGACATTCCAAGATCCTCATTGGGCCCATGCGTTTCTGTTTGATACAGGCTGCAATCGCCCCTTAAATCATTTAATGGAATATCTTACGCAAATCATCAATGCTGGAGCTCCTAACTTTGCTATGGAACCACGTTCATTGCTGGCATTCAGGCAGCTTATCTTCGATACCCATGCATGCCTACTCGATCTTGGACATTTTTACAGACTTGCCGCTGTTCGTAAAAACAATTCCTCACCAAGGATAGAACAAAATATCGCATCCATGCCTAGCCTTGATGACTGGATTTATCATTCCAATGCTATCGATTGGAACAACCGACTCATGAGCCAACTGCACCTAAAAGAGCATTCCAGGGATATCGTTTCGGCCATGAGAGCTATGCTTGCGAAGCTCGCAGCCCTGCGTGCGCCCATGGGCATGGTGCAAAATTTCTTCACAGAAGCCATCGCCGACGTGCGCAGGTATGAAGCTGGAGTAGGCCTCGATGCACCCGTTCAGGAACCCATGAAAACACCCGAACAAAGTCAGAATCGACCCTGGACACCCTGGACACCCCCCATGCGCCAGCAAGGAGACCAGCCAGCTGAACAACCCCAAGAGGATGAAAACGATGACGCTGTAGCGCGCTGGGAAAACGATCCACGAGATCCTATGTTACGCTCGCAAAGCGTATCACGAAAAATCAAGCCTTGACTTCGTTCGTTTTTTCGTAAGCAATTAATCCTGATTTTTAGAACCTGTTTTAATGGGAAGCTTGTCCCGTTAAAACAGGTTTTTATTTAGGGCGTGTGAAGAAAAAATCATCTGAGCCAAATTAGGGCATGTCATCCATTAAGTCTAATCTAAGTCATTGATAAAACCACACATAAGGAGGCCTGAAAGGCCGGCATATCGTAGCCCAGGGCGTAAGCCCTGGGTTTGATATGAAAAACAAACCGGAGCCCTGTAAGGGCGGCACTCAGAATTTTAATAGGAGTGTCGCCCCTGTAGGGCTCAAAAAATTTTCACCTGTAAACCCAGGGCTTACGCCCTGGGCTACGATCTGCCGGCCCTTCAGGCCTCCTTATGTGCGTTTTGTTGATAGCTTAATTGATCACACGCCCTAAAATATCAATCCTCCATTACAAAAAAATTTCCTTCACACGCCCTAGTATTAAATCAGCATGAATACGCTTATGAAAACAATAAAAAACGAAGAAGTAAACTACCCAAGCACGCTTCGCATCCTGGCCTTGTGCTTTTTTATGGGCCTTGCAGGAAGCCCCCCCTTGGGCGCAAGTACAGACCCTCAATTACGGCTCAATGCGCTTATTGAGCGCTCAGAAGCCCTGTACGACGGTATCCAAAAAAATTTCCTTGATTTTAGTAAACACAATAAAGTCCTCTACCGTGGTCTTTACGAGCTGATAGAATTTTCCTCACCCAGAGGGGAATTTGCGTTGATTAACAACACGCATGCCAATCCTGATTTTTTCAGAAGTTTCTTTGGCCCATTGTTTTCTGAAGAAAATGGGGAGGCTATTGAAGCCGATGTTCTTGAGATGCTGGCCTCCATTGAGCACTTTTCTCAGGCCTTTCAAATACATTTGGCCAGCCCAGAGGGGCTTAATCGCTTGAGTGTTTGGTTTTCTTACGCCTATTTGCTTAGCTATGTGGGAAGATCTTTGAGCAAAACAAATGCACCGGCTCTTTTTGTTCAAAAAATCAAGCAAACGCTTTGGGATTCTATAACACGCGATCATCCCCATTGGTTTATCCATTTTTTGCGTCAAACAGCTCAAGACCAAGTGCCCTTCGACCTTTACTTAAATGAAATCGAAAGGAAGGATCCCAGGGCCAAAATGAACAATCTCAAGCTCCTTTTCCAAAAGGCAAAAAACGAGCTCAATCAAGGCTTGACTTCTATAATTAATAAATAGATAGTCCTATGTCCTGCCAGGATAAATATCTACTAATTAACAAAATGTAGCTTATGGAAACGATACATAAATTATCTAAAAACGGAAAACACTTGAGACTAGCCCTATGGATTTTCCTGGGAGTGCTGGGAAGCAGCCACGCCTTGGCAGCACCCGGAAGCGATGAGGAACGCATGGATGCCCTTATCCATCGGCTGCACCGTACCTACGATGATTTTTCACGTAACTGCGAACGGCTCAGTGGAGGGTCTCAAGAGATGGAACGAGAAATCAGCCATATTTTCCAATTTTCTTCGTTTTCAGTGGAGCATCAATTGGTCTGTGAATACGGTGCTAAACCTGGCAATGAACTCAACGAAAAATTTAAGAACGCTTGTCAGGAACCAGGCGGCCTAGATAGGTTTGAGAAAACCATGAGTTCGGTGCTGCAGGATTTTGAACAGATCAACACCCGCTTTGATCAACTTTGGACAAGTCGGCAAGAAGGCGAAAATAATCCGCTCAGGACTTGGTTTGCCTCGGCCTATCTACTGACTTATATCGGAGAATCCCTGGAAGAAAGATGCTTTTCTTCCGATAAACCCCTCGTTAAAAGAATAAGCAAAACCCTAGGAGATTCTTTAAAACAAACAAATCCTTACTGGCTCCATGAGTTTCTATTCCAAATGGCGGCAAAGGTAAGCTCTTTTTCTGCCGATTTGAATTACATCCTGGAGCTTGGGTCCCCTGGTTTTCGAGGAGAACCCCAGCAACTCAAAGAGCTTGAAAAGACTTTTCGTAAAATAAAAAGGCTTGTCGAAGCGTTGGACGCCTTGCAAGCGAAAGCAACGCTGGGGGAAGCTAGATTTAATCAGAAATCTGGCGCTTCTGGCCAAAAAGCCATCCAAGAAAGCCTCTGTGCTGTCAACGAAAACGCCTCTCATTGGACAGCTTCTGTAGATCAAGCAAATTGGGTTGAAAATTTATGCCTTGAACTCCAATGGTCAAAGAAAAGTGATAATAAATTTGCTACCTCGCTGCACTCCATGCTCTTGAAAATGAAAGCCCTCCACGCCCCTCAAGCTCTGATGACTGCATTTTTTAAGACAAACATCGCCTGTCAACAAAGGGAATACTATGCTCACGAACAGGAACGCTTTGAACAGGATCTTGAGATGGCTTCCTTTAAACAAGAAGTTAAGCGTAAACAAGAAAAAATCAAGCAGATGGAAGAAGAAGTGCAGCGCTTTCAAAAGGAGAAAGAGGAACACCAACGCCTCGAGCAGGAACGTTTGGCTAACGAACAAGCAGAGCTTGAAATCGCTTTTCTGAAAATAAAAATCATGTGCAAGCAAGCAGAAGCGGATGCTCTTGAACAAGAGCTTGAACAAGAAAAACAGAAGTGCCTCGAGCAAGCAGAGGAACAGCAACGCCTCGAGCGCGAAAAACAAGAACAAAAAGCAGAAAAGCTACGCCTGAAGCGAAAAGAAGCACGCCAAAGAAAAGCAGAAAGAAAAGAAGCCGAACTCTGGGGCCCCACGCCTAAGTGAAAGGGCCAAGGGGGAAAGGCCAAGGGGCGCTGGCGCCCCTTGGATCCCCTACCGATAGCGATTTTTAAAAATGCAAAGCATTTTATAAAAATCGCTATCGGGAAGGGCGATACAAGGCACCCTCCGGATCGCTTCGCGATCGATTATTAATCACACGCGCTACCGTTTAGGAAGGCGATTTTGTTTTATGCCCTTGCATAAAATGAAATCGCCTTCCTACGGGGGGCATGGGGGCGCAAGCGCCCCCATACCTTCCCTCCTCCCCTGCCCTTCCCTGCCCTATTTCAGTTCGACTTCGCGTTCGATGTCGATGATCTTGAAATTTTCGACATGGTAAGCGGGATCAGCGCAGAAGGAGAGCTTGACGCCGTAGAGGTCCTCGATGCGAATGAGGTGCTCTTCTTTTTGTTGGCGTAGGCGCTCTAAGACGCTGGGGCTTAAGAGGATGCGCAAGGGGATGATCTCCCGTTGGGGTTCTTTGTTATGGGAGCGCAAGCGGCGCAAGAGGCTGGAGAGGCGGCGTTGAATTTCAACGCTCATGGTACGGGAAGATTTAACGACGCCGCAGCCTTTGCAGTAAGGACAGGGGCCATAGAGGCCACTGGAGGTGCTTTCTTGATGGCGCTGCCGAGTCATCTGCATGGTGCCTAGGGAGGAGATGGGCAAGATGTGGCACTTGGCTTTGTCGTTTTCCATGAGGCGTACGACTTCTTCGTAAACGGCTTGGCGGTCTTTTTTGTTCTTCATGTCAATGAAGTCAATAATGACGACGCCGCCTAGGTTACGGAGTTTGATCTGGCGCGTGGCTTCTCGGCCTGCTTCCATGTTGGCGCGGATAATGAAGTCTTCTTCGCCACTGCGATGCCCTCCGGTATTGACGTCAATGGCAATGAGGGCTTCCGTTTCCTCAATGACCAGGCCACCGCCAGAAGGCAGGGGGACGCGACGTTGGAAGACTTGGTCGATTTGGCGCTCGATATTGAAGCGCTCAAAAATCGGAATATCTTCCTTGAAGTGGACAATTTTGGAACGTGAACGGGGTGAAATACTGCCCACATAGTTCAGCATTTCCTCGTAATCTTCTTTATTATCGATCAAAACGCGATCGATTTCCTCGGTCAGAAAGTCTCTGACGGTCCGTTCGATCAGCGCAGGCTCTCGGTAAACACAGGCAGAGGCTTGCGTTTCTTGAATTTTTTGGGCAATGACTTCCCATTTTTTGAGCAAAATATGTAAATCCCGAACAAAAAAGCGTGTACGCTTGCCTTCCCCAGCCGTGCGGACAATGACGCCCATGCCTTCAGGAACGGTGAGCTGATTGACAATGGTGCGCAAACGCTTGCGTTCCTCAGGGTCTTCGATTTTACGGGATATCCCGCATTGGCCTGAGTTGGGGGTCAGCACAAGGAAGCGTCCGGGCAAAGACAAATGCGTGGTAACGCGCGGGCCTTTGGTCCCAATTTGGTCTTTTTTGATTTGCACCACAATCGAGGTGCCTACGGGGTAGAGCTTAGGAATATCCTTTAGGGATAAGTTGGCGTTGCGTTTTTGCTGGGCCTCACTTTTGTTTTCACGGACAATTTCTACCGAAGAATCATTGCTCTCAGGCAAGATATCCCAGTAGTGCAAAAAGGCATTTTTTTCCTGGCCAATATCGACAAAGGCCGCTTTGAGCCCTTCCTCTAGGTTTTGAATGTGCCCTTTAAAAATAGCCCCGACACTGCGTTCTTCATCCGGATCTTCGATTTCAAATTTTTCCAACAGGCCGTCTACCAGCAGCGCAACACGCTTTTCCAAGGGCTCGCTATTGATGACTAATTCACGAAAACTTTTGTCTCCTCCACGCAACGATTTTACCAAGCGCTGAAACATCGGCTGCGCTTTGGCACGTTTTTTGGCCTCTTGCTGGATGCTATCAATCGGAAGCTGTTCCACAGGAAGCTCTTCTGGCGGAGCTTTGAGGGCGTTACTGTAACGTTGGGCAATGCGATTATCGGGATAAATGGGTTTTTTGCTCATTTTAAACTATAAAAAAAGGGTTAAAGTTACTCGCTTTGGGTACGCCTAAAACGATAAACGCTTTGGACTATGCCCTGTAAAAAGCAGCAACTCATAAGAAAAGTAACCGCGTAGCTTATAAAGGGAAGAGGAATGCCTGTGATCGGCATGAGCCCTAAGGTCATGCCAATATTGACAAATAGGTGCACCATAAAGAGGACACTGACCCCTGTGGCCAAAAGTAAGCCAAAGCGATCCCTCGCCAAAGCAGCAACGCGTAAAGTATTGAATAGCAATATGGCGTAAAGAACAAGTACAATTAATCCGCCCACCAGACCTTTTTCTTCCGCCAAAACGGAAAAAATAAAATCGTTATGCGCCACGGACTGCGGCAAATAGCCCAACTTGGCTTGCGTCCCCTGCGTCCAGCCCTTTCCCCAAAAACCACCAGAGCCCACGCAAATCAACGACTGACGCAAGTTCCAGCTAACATGGATGCCCTTGGGGTCCACAAGTTCGGGAGCGATAAAGACCAAAATGCGGTTGCGTTGGTAGTCCTTCATCGGCAAGAGCGCAGGACTGTTTTTGCCCTCAAAGCGTCGAGCCTTATAAGCACGCATATCCAAGGCCACTAAGCCCAAAAGAAAAAAGCCTACGAGCAAACAAGCAAGAAAAAAGCGTTTAGACACCCCTGCCGTATAAAGCAAAGCAAAAAGAATGGGCGGAAACACCAGCGCTGAGCCTAAATCCGGCTGCAAAATAATCAGTCCCACCGGCAAGGCCACCAAGCCCAAGAGCCTCCCTAAGGCCTTAAAAGAGGTGCTCACCGAACCTAAACGCGTACGCGCCAACAAGGAACACGCCAGCACCAAGGTCCCGATTTTCGCCAGCTCCGAAGGCTGCAATAGGAAGAATTTGAAATTCAGCCAACGCCTACACCCATAGACCTCCTTCCCCAAGGGCGTCAGGACCGCCAGCAAAAGCAGCACCCCCAGCCCATAGAGCCAGTAGCTGGGAACAAGCAAGCGCTTGTAATCGGTACGCGCCATACCTAGGTAAACGAAGGCCCCAAGCGCTAATCCAACGCCGTGCTTTTTCCAGTTCACCGTCCCCGCATGCAATTGCGCCGAATACAAAAAAAGCATCCCAATCGCAAGCAAGCCCAAGATGCACAAGGGGTTAATCCAGTCCATCGAACTCGCCTTGCGTGACGAAATCACACGCCGGTTCAGGACCTGCGTCTGCACCGCCCCATCCGCGTCGCGCTTGCGCCAACGCGCTCCAGTAAACAAACTGCCGATACGTTGCATGGGTTTAGGGGGGGAAGAAAAAGAAAAGGGAGAAGGAGAAGGAAGGAAGGAAAAGGAAAGGGCCAAGGGGCACTCGTGCCCCTTAGGATCCCCTACAGGTAGCGATTTATTAAAATACTACGTATTTATAATAAATCGCTACCTGGGTAGGTGGATACTAAGGCCTCCCTCTCGATCGCTTCGCGATCGAATTCATGATGATTTAAGGGTTTTTCGATAATAGCTGGCCAGCCAAAAATTCTGTTGTGGCCTGCAGTTTGGCAGGAAAATTTTTGTTTGTCAAGGGTTTTTTAAGGAAAATTTTAAAAATTGATACCTTTTATTGAATCGCCCCTGTAGGGCTCAGGTTTGTTTTTCACCAAAAACCCAGGGCTAGGTTCTGTGAAGGAAATTTTTTTAAAATAGAGCTCTTGCATAACCCTAGGGCGTGTGATCGATTAAATTTAAAACCTGTTTTAAGGAATCTGTTAGGGTTGATAAATTCTATTAATTTAACAAATAATCAAGATCACACTTTGGGAGGCCTGAAAGGCCGGCAGATCGTAGCCCAGGGCGTAAGCCCTGGGTTCGACATGAAAAAAAACCGGAGCCCTGTAAGG
>JANYDI010000013.1 GCA_025363695.1 Opitutia bacterium | reverse complement strand
GGTGGCGATCGGGCTTTCGACGGGAGCCAGGCTCGAAGATTCGAGCGGGCTTGAAGGGAGCGGGGAGCTTGCCCAGCGGTGGGCGACGGGGGTGGATGGAGGAGGGGGGATAGGCTTACCCATTAGTTTTCGCCCCTTCTGTAAGACATACCTTCCAAAAGGTTCCGTGCGCGCGACACACTAATACCCAAAGCGCCCGCTAGACGTTTTTCCTTTAGCCCCAGCTTTTTGAGTTTCCAAAATAGATCCACATCTTCTATAGAAAGCGGCCAATGCCCGTTGTCCTGCGCTGTTTTTAGTATATGACATTGTCGGCATAGCACCTGACAATGTTTAAGTTCAGCCTCTCGGCGGGTTTGACCTAAGCGCCAAATATCCCGAGTTCTTATTGTTTTGTTCTTACGCTCTACGTGGTCTACCTCAAGGTTATCTGTTCCATAACAATAGACACACGGTCCGTGGGCAGCGATCCAGGCATCACGGTGCATTTTTGTTCGCTCAGAAGGCTTCATATCCCACCGCCTTTACACCCGCTCGCGCTTTTTATCAAATCCCTCTGCTAGGTGGGTACTCGCCCCTCAACCTATTTTATGACCCCCCATGTCAATATAGGGGGCGGCCTTATTTTTTAGCCTCTCTCAACGCCTTGCGCTCAGCCTTCGTCTTCTCGTTGTGGCAGGTGGGGCAGAGACCCATCAGCCCTGATGAGGGGCAGAACATACGCTCGATCAGCCCCTCCACGCCACCACAGGGCACCACGTGGTCGATCTTGAGCGTTGGGGTACGTCCGAAGCAGGCCTCGCATACACCGTAGCCCTCAGCGTCCGTACAGCGCTCCACGCAGAGCTTCCTTGCTCGCGACCGATGCCACACGACCCGCAACCCCCCGCGTATCTTGGCTAGCTCTCGCGCGCCTAGGCCGTCCGTATGGGGTGCTTTACGCCCTGAGGGTGTCTTGGGTGCCTTGGGTGTCTCGGGAGCTTCACCCTTAGTGGGTCGAGTCTTTTGACTCGATGCCGCTTTTCTTAACGCCATCCAGAGAGGCTAGCGAAGGCGCGTTTGAAAAGCTCTCCATTTCCTCTCGGGTGGACGCCACCGTACTGATAGCTAGCATCCCTTTATGAAAACCGATCGTGACTTTTATAAGCCGAGAGCAGTGCTCGCATGCTCCCTCTTCAACTAGAAAAAGCGCCGCGCCCGTGTTCGGCCACCCGCTGGTGAAGTCGTCTGCGTCAGCGAAAGACTTCAGCACCCGGAAGTTGCTTCCCATGCTCACCCCCTCTGGGGAAAAAATCTCGATATGCTCCGTCGTTCCCACCCTCAAATATACATCGCTAAAAGGCATAACCTCTCCTTATTTTAGAATCGTTTTAGTCAACAACACTATGACAGAAATGACATATGACAGTGCCAGTCCCCACACCTGTACACCGGGGGCGGGATACCCTATACTCTTAAATCCCCGATATTCCCATAAATACATTAATTACTATTAATAACTCTCTATATATATTTCAGTGTCATAACTGTCATTACTGTCATTTAGGTGTATTTTCAGTACGTTAGAGTATGACAGTATCTATGACACTCGGTGCGTTAGAGGTGTCATTCCCCACCTAATTAGCCTTCTACCGATCCGTTTCAATATACCAATATCTTTTCTTAGTATTTCTCGTATTTACCCCTTTTAATTTTTTCACCGCTTCCTTCGCGTACCCGCGGTGTCTAGTGTCGTTTTTCATTCCAGCCAGTGGACAAGTGTCATTGAACAGGTCCGAGATTCTGAAGCAAGAAAAGTCAAATCTCGGGGTGTCCTTATCAAGTAATTTCTGTCTCTCGATAGCGTCTTCGATGCGCTCCATCATGACGCTCGACTCGTCCTCCACCATCTTCTCTTTTTGTGTTTCCCCCTCGAACTCCTTGGCAGCTCCCTCAAGCTCCAAGGTAGCTTCCAACCGCTCTCGGTAGCGAAAGAGCGCTTCAGCCCAGAGCTGGTCTCGGTCCTTAGCCAACTGCTTAAAGGAGAGGTTCCCCACCTTCACGGGCTTGAACCTGCGGTTTCCTGTTTCATCTTGGAGGTAGTTCTCTCGGTTGGTCGTCCCGAAGAAGACGCATTCGCGCGGCACCTCCATGACACGCCGCCCGTAGGGAGGACGTATCTTGTCAATGGTGCGAGTGATGAAGCCTTTGATCATTTCAGCCGCACTGCGGTGGAAGTTGGAGAGTTC
>JANYDI010000010.1 GCA_025363695.1 Opitutia bacterium | reverse complement strand
CTCAAAAAATTTTCACCTGCAAACCCAGGGCTTACGCCCTGGGCTACGATCTGCCGGCCCTTCAGGCCTCCTTATGTGCGTTTTGTTGATAGCTTAATTGATCACACGTCCTAAAATATCAATTCTCCATTACAAAAAAATTTCCTTCACAGAACCTAGAATAACGCCCTTAAAGAACAAAGAATTCTAACAGGATGGCCTGTTAAAGATTTCACATTAAATCTCAATTTCCTAAAAACACCCCCGGTATTTTTAAATACTATGAATGAAAAGATCATTATCCCGGTCAGCACTTTGGCCCAGGCAGCCTCCTACATCGATGGCGATACCTGGCTGTTTTTGGATATCGACAACACGCTTTTAGAGGCTACGCAATACTGGGGCCATATCGATTGCTTTGATGCCCAACGCGCCCATCTAGAACAAAAAGGCATGACTCCCGATGAAGTTTCTGACCATATGCGTGACCATTGGATCGATGCTCAAATGCGTTGCCCCGTGCGTTCCATGGAGCCTGAAACGCATCTGTGGATACGCCGTTTCCAGGAAGAAAGCGCGCACGTTGTGGGCCTGACGCATCGCTACACCGAGCCTAGGCTTGTAGATTGTACCTTGGCTCAACTTAAAAATATTGGCATAGATCTCTCCTGGAAGGCGCCCAAGAGCACCCCTACGCCCGTGAGCATTCAGCCCCTAAGGGCTCCAGCGCACTACCAAAGCGGGATCATTTTTGCCGGAGATAACGACAAGGGCCCGGCCCTCAACGCCTTCTTCAAGACCCTGGCCATCGCCGAGCCCAAGCGGCTCGTTTTCATCGAGGATAAGCTCGAGAATGTTCAGAGCTTGCAGACGCATGTGAGCTGCCAGTATGTGGGGTTGCATTATAATTGTAGGCCAAGGGGCGCTGGCGCCCCTTAGGATCCCCTTTCCGATAGCGATTTATTAAAATGCTAGCGCATTTTAAGTAAATCGCTATCGGGAAGCCTATACTAAGGCCCCCCTCTCGATCCCTACGGGATCGAATTTGGTCAATATGATTGTTTGTTAAACCTGCACTTAAGGAGGCCTGAAGGGCCGGCAGATGCATAGCCTAGGGCGTAAGCCCTAGGTTTACAAGTGAAAATTTTTGAGCCCTACAGGGGCGGCACTCCTATTCACGTTCTGAGTGCCGCCCCTGTAGGGCTCTGGTTTTTTTTGCCGCAAACCCAGGGCTTACGCCCTGGGCTACATATCTGCCGGCCCTTCAGGCCTCCTTAAGTGTGTTTTAAATAGAAAATTAAGGAAAAAATGTCATCAAAATTAGGGCGTGTGATCAAATAAATTTAAAACCTGTTTTAATGGATCCGTTAGGGTTGATAAAAAATTATTTAAAAACAAACCACAAAATTTGTGGTTTTAAGCTTAGTTAATTGTTCACACGCCCTAAGTCACTTCGTCAACACTAGAGCCCAATGCCCCCCTCAAACCGCCTCGAAGCAATTCATAAAATACACCCGGATCGCTTCGCGATCGTGGGAGGCCTTAGTATACCAATTCCCGATGGCGATTTATTAAAATATTTCATATTTTAATAAATCGCCATCGGAAAGGGGATCCTAAGGGGCGCAAGCGCCCCTTGGCCCTTTCCTTTCCCCTTGGCCCTTTTCCTTTTCTTCACTGCTTACAGCCACCAAGCTCACCAAACCCGCCAAACACCCGGGCACTAGCGGATCCCCCCAAGCCCCTGGCCAAAACGTAATCGTGACGGCGCTGGCGAGCATGGCTAGGAGGCCCTGGGTATCGGAGCGGGTTTTTGGGAGCAGGAGGCAAAAGGCGATGGGGCACAGCAGACAGGCAATGAAGTAGCGTTTGCGGATGAGCCAGAGGAGCTCGAAGTGCGGGTGCTCGAGTTGCAGACAAATCAGGAGGGTGAGGCTGGCTAGGAGGCTCAGCAGGAGGCCTTCCTTGAGGTATTTTTGGATTTTTGGGAAAAGTTCGTAACGCAGCGTGGTGGAAGCGAGATGCAGGTGCGTGTCTAGGGTTGAAAAGAGCGTGGCAAAGAGGCCTGCGATGAAGAGTCCGCGTAGCCCTGAGGGGAGTATCCCTAAGGAAAAATGCACATAGGCTGTGGCACTGGGGGCGTCGGGGCAGACGGCTCGTGCATACAGGCCGCCCAGGCACACAGCGGAGTCAAAGAGGATCCATAGGCCTACGGAACCTACAATGCCCCATTGAGCAATGCGGTCGCTTTTAGCGGCAAAGCAACGCTGATAAAACACGGGGCTTACGAGGGTCGTCATCGAGGCCACTACAAACCACACGCCGATGCGGCCCCAGCTGTGATGCGGGTTCAGGAGCGCAGGGGGAACATGGCTTTTTAGGAAATCAAGCCCTCCGAAGCGTAAATAGGCGCACAGGACCACGGCAAAAAGGGCGGCAAAAAAGGTGAGGCACTGGATGAGGTCCGACCAAACCACGGCGCGTAAGCCTCCAAACAGCGAATAGCCAACGACAAAGGCCATGCCTAAAAGACAGCCGTTGCCCAAGGAAAGGCTTGGCCATAGCCCCTGAAGCAGGTAACCTACGCCCAGGCAGTAGGTTATGGGGAGCATTTTGGCAATGATCAGGCAGGTGGCAGCCTTGGCGCAACGGGGTCCAAAGTGTTTGCCAATGAGGTCTGGGAGGCTGAGGGCTTGGCTTTGCCGTGCTTTTTTAGCCAGAAAAAAGGCAAAAATCAGGTAGCCGCCGTACCAGCAAAGGCCTTGGGTGATAAATTGATAAACCCCTTCCTCAAAGGCCAGCTGCGTGACGCCGACGATGTCCCCATACCAGCTGGCTACCAGGGTGGCGACAAACAAAGGTCCTGAGAGCCCGCGTCCCATGAGGATGGCTTCCTCAGCGGTGTTGGGGACTTCCCTGGGTGCTCTTAAGGCGCCCCAGGCTGCAAAGACGACGCTGAGCCCAACAAGCCCAAGCAATAAGACCCAATCGAAGGCTGAAAGTAGGCCAGCCCAGCCGTTAATATCGTGTTCCATAGATACGCTCCCTACGCTGGCATTACCCAGATCCGGTTTAAACCTTGTTCAAAGGCTCTTAGGGTTTTTCTCAGCACCATTATATATGGGCACCCCTGGTATTTCGAAACGACCCTTGTGTTTTTTTTTACTCCTGTCAAGGCTTGACTTTATAGTTTGGTTCTTGCACGATGCGGTTATGCCAAATTACGATTATCAGTGCACGCATTGCCATTATGAGGGCGAAATATTTCAGTCTATGAGCGAGGCCCCTTTGACGCGCTGCCCCAAGTGCCATTTGGAGCATTTTGTACGGCGCATAGGCGCGGGTAGCGGTCTTATTTTCAAGGGTAGCGGTTTTTATACGACCGACTACAGAACTTCAGCGCCTGCTGTATCTGACGGGGCTACTGGACACAGCTGCGCGAAGCCGAATTGTTGTAAAAAATAGCTTTTTATCAAAAATAACTTGCGTTTTCCTCTTATTGTGTTCAGCTTCTTAAGACAAGGCTAGTCCTATGGAGACAGAGACAAAAATAGAAAAAAAAGCAGTAGCAGCGGAAATGGCGGAGGTGGCTGTGGAATTCGATTCCCCCGCACAACTCACTTACCCGTTTTTTACTTTTATCTTGGTTTTACTGCTGATTCCTATGGGAGCCGTAGTGGCTTTTGTCCAGTTTGCACATGCGGAGGCCCCGCTTTTTTTTAAAAATCCGCCCATGTACTCGGATACCGTGGATAAGGATTACTGGCAAATCCTGCGTCGGGCGTATTTGAGGGGTGAGCCCACGACCCTTTTTTTAAACGAAAAACACCTCAACGATTGGGCTGTTGGGGCTTTTAGTAAGGACTGGCATGTTACAAAAAAATCCACTTTTTTTGACATGTGGCCCGATTCGCCCCGATTTAAGCTCCAGCTCAGCGCGCTTTGGGTGTTGGTGCCGATTCATATTTCTGTGTTGGGTTCAGAAAAAACGTTTATGCTTCATGCCAAAGGTACCTTCAGGAGCCAAAAGGTTGGGGATCGGAAGCTATTTCAGTTCTGCACGAACGAGCTTTCTTTAGGGGCTGCCGCTTTGCCGAGTAATTCGTGGATACAGGATATTTTTATGGGTATGGTTATTCCCATTTTTTACGCGACCAAGGAGTACAAGGAGCTCTATCCTGTCTGGCAGCGTCTCACGGATGTCAGTGTTATGGGGGATAGAATTTCCATATCCCAACCCCCCAAGAGTTGATTTGAGGGCGGCATTAGGGGTTGATGCTGCGGAATGGAAGTGTCTCACGCACCGTAGTGCGCTACGCACTTCCCTTCCTTGCCTGAACCCCCAATGCCACCCTCAAATCGGGTTGAAGCACGTCTTCCAATGCTCCTGATCGCGAAGCGATCCGGGAGGGCCTTAGTATCACCCTTCCCGATAGCGATTTTGTCGAAATACGTAGTATTTCGCAAAATCGCTATCGAAAGGGGATCCTAAGGGGCACGAGTGCCCCTTGGCCCTTTAACATTCTCCCACCTTTATTTGCGACAACGCTATTTCTCCCCGCGCTAGCGCCGAGGCGTCGCAGAGTTCTGCTGAATGCGGGTCCTTGGGGTTGCTGAAGCGGTAGACGTGGGGGGTGCCGGTGGGTTTAAAAAAGGACCTGTGGGTGAGGCGGATCGGGGGGACCTGGGTGATGGGGGTGTCGTGGCTTAGGGTGCTTGGGAAATTGAGGTTGTGGACGATGGCAGTGTTGTTGGGGCTGCGGGTGCTTTCGGAGATGAGCGGGAGCGTGCGCTCAGCGGCGATACGCACGATGGGGAGGAGCGGATCAAGGAGGCGAGGATTATGCGGGGTTTTGAGGTCTCGGAGGGCATGGTAGATCGCGCTAGAGAGCTGAAAAGAAACGGCCCAGGAGGGGAGATTCCACAGGGCTCCTTCGGAAGCGCCGGCAAAGGTGCCTGAGCTCAGCAGGATGGGGAAGCCCACATTGGAGCTAATATTGATGCCGGAAAGAACGGCTTGTGGCGGCTTTGGGAGCAGGTGGCTTAGGGCAATATTGACGCAGTCGGTGGGCGTGCCATCGAGTGTCCATGCGGGACAGGGCAGGGCATCGTAGGGTTTGAGGTGGACTTCTCTGCGAGTGGTCACTTTTCGGCCCACGCCGCTTTGGTCCTTAAGCGGCGCAACAACCACGACCTGCGCTTGGGATATCAGCACTTCTACCCAAATGCGCAAAAACGGGGAGTCTATGCCGTCGTCGTTCGTAATGAGATAGGTCGGTAAATCGCTCATGTCTTATGCTTGAGAATGCTTTCCATCGGGAGCCCCGTGAGTTGTTTGATGCCACGGACGAGGAAAAAGACGGTAAACAGCATGACCAGGGTGCAAGGCAGGACAATGACGGGATAGGTGAGTAGGTTCATGTGGCCTATTTCCTGAGTAAAGGCAGGCGTGCCGCTTTCGCTATGGACAATGGCTTTGGCGAGGATAAAATTGAGTCCAGCGCTGAGCAAAAAAGACGTCGAGACCAGGTAGGTACAGCGTCGCAACAGGGCGTCAAACGCGGCCTGGTTGGCCTGGCGCTGGAGTTGCTCATAAACCAAGGGCATGTTGAGGACGTCGGGATTGCACAGGAGTTTTTTTACCAAAGGGTAGGGCGTAGCGGCCGAGGCCAAGACGAGGGTGCCCAGAACCAAAGGTACTGCCGCTTCCTTGATGGCAATCCATTCCTTGGGGAGCGACAACAGGCCAATGCCGCCCGTGAGCAGCAGGCTCACAAAGCCTATGATCGAGAAAAAATTGGCCCGCTTGGCAACAAAAAAATCGTAACACCCATAGCCCAGGGGTAAAGCCAAGGCGAGCCCTAAGCTGAGCTTTGGGGACCATCCGAAATATTTTTCGCCCTTAAGCATCAGCAGCGAAGGCAGCAGGAGGTTGAGTAAGAGGTTGAGCGTGAGCGGCTCCCTTTTTTTGGCCGTAGCAGTACTGTTCATGGTTAATGCTACAAATAACGGCGAGGCTTTAGAAAGTCAAGCAACTCAGCTTCGGGGGTGCCCGTGGGGTAGCTCACGGCGTAGTCCCAGGAAACTTCAGGCGGCAGGGACATGAGGATGGACTCCGTGCGCCCCTTGGATTGCAGGCCAAAATGCGTCCCGCGGTCGTAGAGCAAGTTAAACTCTACATAGCGGCCACGTCGCTGCTTTTGGAACGCCTTTTGCTCAGGCGTGTAGTGGATGTTTTTGCGTTTTTCAACAATGGGCAAATAGGCATCGATAAATTCCAGGCCCAGAGCCTGAGTGAAGCCAAAAACCGTCTTTAGGTTCGGCTCCACAAGATCGTCAAAAAACACCCCGCCTATGCCGCGGGTTTCATTGCGATGCGGCAAAAAAAAGTAGCTATCGCAGGCTTCCTTGTAGTGCTCGTAGGCCTCGGAGTGAAGACTGTCGCAAGCCCGTTTGGCGCAGCGGTGCCAGTGCTGGGCGTCTTCCTCAAAGGGATAGTAGGGCGTTAAATCAAAGCCGCCGCCAAACCATCCTAGGGCTTTTTCAGAAGGCTGTGTGACGCTGATAAAGCGCAAGTTAGCATGGGCCGTCGGCACAAAGGGATTTTTCGGGTGGATCACAATCGACGTCCCTACAGCCTCAAAGGGCGCTCCAGCCAAGTGGGGCCTCAGGCGTGTAGCCGCTGCCGGAAGCTCCGGACCCTGGACATGCGAGAAGTTGACCCCAGCCTTCTCAAAAAACGCGCCGCGCATCACCCGGGTCAGCCCCGAGCCGCCGCTTGCGTGCTCCCACGGGTCTTCCGTGATCAGCAGGTCAGCATCGGCCGTTTGGAGCGCCTGCGTGACACGCTCTTGCCAGCCCGTGAGCCAGGTATGGACTAGGTGGATGAGTGATTGCATGGTAATGTTTTTTTATAAAGGGCCAAGGGGAGCGAGCTCCCCTTGGATCCCCTTTCCGATGGGCAATTTTATAAAATGCTGGCGCATTTTAGTAAAATTGCCCATCGGGAGTGGGCATACAAGGCCCTCCACAGATCGCGAAGCGATCCGGGAGTATTTCATGAACTGCTTCAAGCCGGTTTGAGGGGTGCATTGGGGCTTCAGGCAAGGAAGGGAAGTGCGTAGCGCACTCAAGGTGCGTGAGTCACTTCCATTCCGAAGCATCAAGCCCCAATGCACCCCCTCAAACCACATATTGCGCTAGGACATCCGCCTCCTCCTGCGCCAACGCGGCGAGGACGTCATAGCAGGCATTGAGGGCGTCGTTGGAGCACTTGTGTTCTTCGGAGAGGGTGCAGAGTTCGTGGTGGGGGAGGATTTCGGGGGTTTCTAGGATTTTTTCGATGGCGCGGATGCGGTCCTCCAGGGTGGTGATTTGTTCCTCGTTGGCTGCTAGTTTTTCGCGAATCGGACGCAGGGCGCGTGAGCGTTCCTGGACTTGCTGGGCACGGCCTTTGCGGTCGTCTTTGCTATTGCTGCGGCTGGGGCCACTGGGGTCTTCGGCATTGTCTTGCCAGCCGTTTTTGGCGACAAAGGCATCGTAGGAGCCCCAGAAGACGGATTGGCTGCTTTTTTGACAGACGATGAGCTTTTCGGCCCCAAAGGTCTTCAGGACGGATTCATCGTGTGAAACGAGCATAACCGAGCCTTGGAAGCGCTTGATGGCGTCCATGAGGGCCTCAATGGACTCCATGTCCAGGTGGTGCGTGGGCTCGTCCAGAAGCAGTAAATTAGCGGGCGTGAGGATGATTTTAGCTAACAGCACACGGCTGCGTTCTCCCCCGGAAAGGACTTGGACGCGTTTTTTGACATCATCGCCTGAAAACAGCATAGCGCCACAAACGGCGCGTATACGGCCGTAGGCCACATGTGGAAAGGCCTCAACAAGGGTCTGCTCGACGGTTAAACTCAGATCGAGCTGGTCGATGTGCGATTGCCCAAAGTAAGCAATGGTCACGGGTGGGGCTTTTTTGATCTCGCCTTTTTGGAAGCGCAGCTCACCCAGCAAGACGCGCAAGAGCGTGGATTTTCCTTGACCGTTTTTACCGATAATGGCCAGACGTTCACCCGAAAGGACCTCGAGGTTGAGGTTTTGGATCAGCGGGGTCTCAGGATGATAGGCAAAATCAATGCTTTTAGCATTAATCATTTGCCTGCCAGGGATGGTTTTGTAAGTAAAGTCAAAGTCCAGCGTATTTTCGCTGCTCAGGGCTTCGATGGTCTCCAGTTTTTCCACGGCCTTCATGCGTGACTGGGCCTGAGCGGCCTTACTGGCTTTGGCGCCAAAACGCTCCACAAAGGCCATCATGTGGGCCTTCTTTTTTTCTAGATTGATGCGGCGGTTTTCATGCGTCTGCTCCTGCGCGGTAACAAAGGTGCCGTAATCCTCCAGGGAGCCCTTGTTTTTGCGGATCTGACCATGCTTGATGCCCAACACGTGCGTGCACACGGCATTGACAAAGCTGCGATCGTGCGAGACAAAAACAATTTGCCCGTCCCATTTTTTCAAAAAACCCTCAAGCCAGCGAATAGACAAGATGTCCAAATAGTTGGTCGGCTCGTCTAAAATGAGCAAATGCGGTTCCCCAGCAAGGGCCTTACACAGAGACAGCCGCAGCTGAAAGCCGCTAGAAAAGCTGCCTGGAGGTGCGCTAAAGGCGCTTTTGTCAAAGCCCAGCCCGCTGAGCAGCCGTTCTACGCGGTAGGTTTCATCCCGCAATTCCTCCGGAAGCCCCAGGACCGCCTCGTCCACCAGCGTAGCCCCTGTAAAAATACGGTGCTGAGCGAGGCTACCAATGCGGCAGTTTTGCGGGATAACAATGCTGCCGCTGTCGTAGCTTTCCTCACCCGAGAGTATTTTCAGAAACGTCGACTTTCCCGACCCATTGAGCCCCACGAGCGCACAACGCTCGCCGTCCCCAATGCAAAAATTGACATCCGAAAACAGCACGCGTTGACCGTACCCCTTTGTAAGCGCTTTTACCTGTATCTCCATGGTTAATGAGTGTGCGCCAAATATGCAGTTTGTTGAGCAAAGCGCAATATAAAAATCTAGCGCGTGATTTTGTAAAGGGCCAAGGGGCGCTGTGGTCCCCTTAGGATCCCCGAATGGGAGTTTTAGCGGGGCCTTTTGAGTGGGGACTGTGTCACCTTCGCGCTCGAGTGCTATAGCACACGTCGCGCTAGGTTCCTTGTCCGCACTCAAAATTCCTCCGCTAAAACTCCCATTCCAAAGTAATTCGAAAAGCCACTCCGATCGCTTTGCGATCTGTGGGGGTCTTAGTATATGCTTCTCGATAGCGATTTATCTAAAATGCGTTAGCATTTTAATAAATCGCTATCGGAAGGGGATCCTAAGGGGCGCAAGCGCCCCTTGGCCCTTTACTTTCTCTTTCAACACTGGGCCCTTACCGGCGTTTGTGGCGTGTTTGGAAGAAGGAGCGAATCATGGGCATGTAGGGGGTGTGCGTGTTGAAGGAGAGGTGGTCAATGCCTTGGCTGCGCAGGGCTTGGGCCAGGGTTTCGTGGCGGGTATAGGCTTGCTGGGTATAACGTTCTTGGGTGCTTTTCGGGGAGGTATCTATCGTGTGAATGGCCCCGGTTTCGGCATCTTCCAGGCACACCACGCCCATGTCGGGCAAAACGGTTTCACGCACGTCATAGACATGAAAGCAGGTTAAATCGTGCTTGCGACGGATGAGGCCTAGGCTGCGGATCAGCGGGTCCTTTTTGTCCAGAGGGCCTGTTTGTCCGTTTTGGATAAAATCTGAAAGCACAAACACAATGGCCTTGCGCTTAAGCACGCGATGCAGGTGCTCCAGAGCTAAGGGTAAATCCGTACGTAGTCCTTTGGGTTTAAAAAACAAAATATCCCGAATCACCCGCAAAATATGCTGACGGCCCTTTTGCGGCAACAGCACATGTTCTACGTGGTCCGTAAACAACAACAGCCCCACTTTGTCATGGTTTTTAGTGGCCGAAAACGCCAAAAGACTGGCAAGCTCAGCCATTCGGTCGCGCTTAGATTCCTCCACAGAGCCGAAATCTCCCGAGGCACTCAGGTCCACTACCAGCATCAAGGTCAGCTCCCGCTCCTCCCGAAACGTCTTCAAGTAGGGCTTGTCCATCTTGGCCGACACGTTCCAGTCAATCGCACGCACGTCGTCCCCAGGCGCGTACTCCCGCACTTCCTCAAAGTCCATCCCCTGGCCTTTGAAGACGCTGTGGTAGGCGCCAGACATCGCGTCCGTCAGCAAACGACGCGTCTTGAGCTCGATTTGCTGCACGCGCTTGAGCATTTGTTGTACACGGTCCATAGGTAAAATTTAAAGGGCCAAGGGGCGCGAGCTCTTAGGCGTTGAAAGTGAAGGGCCAAGGGGACGTTGTCCCCTTGGATCCCCTATCGGTAGCGATTTATTAAAATACTGCGTATTTTAGATAAATCGCTACCGGATATGGCGATACAAGGCACCCCCACAGATCGCTTTGCGATCGAAGTGTACATTAATTTCGATTCCGAAGGAATCTGTGGGGGTCTTAGTATAGGCTTCCCGATGGGCAATTTTACTAAAATGCACCAGCATTTTATAAAATTGCCCATCGGAAAGGGGATCCTAAGGGGAGCTAGCTCCCCTTGGCCCTATGTTATAATCTTTCACTCAACATGTACGGATGCAAACATTTTGGCAATAAAATTTCGCCATTTGAGGAGTAGTTGTTCTCCAAAATGGCGGCGAGGGTACGCGGGATGGCCAGGCCGGAGGCGTTCAGGGTATGTACGTAGGTGGACTTTCCTTGGGCGTCGTGGCAGCGGATGCGGGCCCTACGGGCCTGGAAGTCGGTAAACCAGCTGCAACTGGAGACTTCGAGCCAGCGTTTTTGGCCTCCTGCCCAGACTTCAAAGTCGTACTGCTTGGCATTGGCAAAGCCCATATCGCCGCTGCACATGAGCAGGACGCGATAGGGGAGCTTGAGTTTTTCTAGGAGTCCGCCCACGTGGTGGCGTAGGGTTTCGAGTTCTTGGGCGCCGTGTTCGGGCTTTACCCATTTAACGAGTTCTACTTTGTCAAATTGATGCAGGCGGTTGAGTCCGCGCACGTGCTTGCCCCAGCTGCCGGCTTCACGGCGGAAACACGGCGTATAAGCACAGGCGTAAAAGGGGAGGGCTTCCATGAGCTCGTCACGGAAAAAGTTCGTCACAGACACTTCGGCCGTCGGGATGGCATAGAGGCTGTCTTCCGTGGCGCAGTACATTTGCCCTTCTTTGTCGGGTAAACTTCCTGTGGCCGTGGCGCTGGCGGTATTGACAAAAATAGGTGGCAGGAGCTCATGAAAGCCGGCCTTCTGAGCCTCGTCCAAAAAGAAGGTGATCAAAGCCCGTACGAGGCGCGCCATTTTGCCTCGGTAAAACGGAAAACCTGCGCCTGTGACCTTGCTGCCTCGGGAGAAGTCGATCCAAGACTCAAACTGCGGGATATCGTAGTGCGGCAGCGCATGCGGCGACACGCCGTTCACGTCGCCCCAGCTGTGTACGGTCTGGTTGTCCGCCTCGCTTTTACCCACGGGCACGCTGGCATCCGGGCAATTGGGTACGCTCAGCAAGAGGGCTTCCCAGCGTTCCTCAAGGGTCCGCAGCTCCTGCTCCAAAGCTTTAGCTTGCTGCGACAGCTCCTTAAGCGCCTCGCGTTTTTGCGCATCCGGCTTTGAGCCCATCGCCGCGTCGCTTTCAGCCTTCAGCTGGGCCCGCAGGCCTTCCGTCTGTGTCACCTTTTGCCGGCGTTCCTGGTCGCAGGCATGGATGGCGTCCCAGTCTACCGCGAACTTTTTCGTGTTCACGCCCGCCTTGAAGCTGTCGGTGTGTTCTCTGAGGAGTCGTAGGTCTATCATAAAGGTGAAGGAAGGTAAAGGGCCAAGGGGAGCTCGCTCCCCTTGGATCCCCTACCGATAGCGATTTTATGAAATACTGCGTATTTCAGCAAAATCGCTATCGGGAAGGGCGATACAAGGCAACCCACAGATCCCGTTGGGATCGATTTTTTTACTTAGAACCTGTTTTCTAAGTTGTTTATCAATAACAATCCACAAAATGAGAGCCCTGAAGGGGCGAATGCTTGTCAGCCCAGGGCGTAAGCCCTGGGTTTGGCATAGAAAGAAGATTTAGAGCCCTACAGGGGCGATTCATTAAACCTGATATATTGCCCATAGTTAATTTTTAGATAAACTTGATACATTTTAGTTGAATCGCCCCTGTAGGGCTCTGGTTTGTTTTTTACCGTAAACCCAGGGCTTACGCCCTGGGCTGACAAGTATTCGCCCCTTCAGGGCTCTCATTATCCGTTTTAAATCAGTAAATTAGATCACTTTCGATTAGTGTGGTTTGTTATTGATAAATGACTTAGCTGCATGGATTGAATTCGATTCCGAAGGAATCTGTGGGGGGCTTAGTATACCTTCCCGATGGGCGATTTTTATAAAATGCTCTGCATTTTTAAAAATCGCCTATCGGAGGGGATCCTAAGGGGCGCAAGCGCCCCTTAGCCCTTTACCAACCTGGAACTATCCTCCCAGCATATTCTTTTTCTATAAACGCCCTTGTTTCTGGAGCGTAGTAATACTTTAGGAAAAGTTCAATCTTTTCTTTATGGGGGCTGCGGGTATTGACGGCGAAGCTATTGACGTAGGGGGACTGCGTGTCCTCGGAGGCGATGGGCGTGATGGGGAGGCGGGAGAGGAGGACCCAGTCGGTGTTGATGAGGGCGGCATCGACGTCGGGGAGGATGCGAGGGAGCTGAGGGGCTTCGACTTCGATAAATTGGAAATTTTTGGGGTTTTGGGTGATATCCTTGAGGCAGGCTGTTACACCGCAGTTGGGCTTTAGCTCAATAAGGTGTAGGGCTGCGAGCAGGAGCAGGGCGCGTCCGCCGTTGCTGGGGTCATTGGGCAGGGCGATGCGGGCTTTTTGGGGAAGGGCTTCGGGATGGGGAAATTTTTGAGAGTATAGCCCCATGGGCAGCAAGATATTGGGGCCTTTGGCAGCGATGTGCTTGTAGCCGCGGCTGCGGATTTGTTCCTCAAGGAAGGGGCCATGCTGGTAGCAGTTGAGGTCTAGGCTGCCATCATTTAGAGCTATATTGGGCAAGATAAAGTCGTTAAATTCGCGAATAAGGACCTTGCCTTCAGGAAATTCGGCCTGCATGCGTTGGGCAACAAAGGCAACGATGTGTGCGTGTGGACCGGCTGTAACGCCGATGCGCAGGGCTTCGATGGGTGCTTTATGGGTGTGATACCAAAGGGCTGCCATGCCTAGAAGGCTTATGAGGGCGAATCGTTTCAGGTTCATGATGTGGGTTTTAGTGGTTTTTCGATCACGGGTGGCCGATCGAGCAATCCTATTGTGGCGTGAGTGTGGCAGAAAAACCTTTACAGGTCAAGGTTTTTTTAGTTTTTTTTAAAAAAAATTGCTAATATTTTTGAGAAGTTATTGTCGAAACGGCTTGGAAAGTTTTTTAAAAATAACTTGTGTTCGTTTTGAGGGAATATAAGATGGTCTACATGAAAACTGTAGTCATTACGTGCGGGGGCACAGGGGGGCATTTAGCGCCTGGAATTGCGGTAGCTCAGGAGCTCTCCTTGAGGGGCTACCGTTGTATATTACTGATGAGTCGAAAGCAAGTGGACAAGCGTTTGGCTCAAGGGTATCGGGGGCTGACCTTTGTTGCTGTGCCTGGGATAGGGCTTTCGTGGATGAATTTTCCGCTCTTTTTGTGGCATCAGTTGGGCGCTTTACTGGTAAATATCCATGTAATGTATAAGTACAAGCCTATAGGTTGCATTGCTTTTGGAGGGTTTTTGACCCTGGGAACTTTTTTGGCCAGCCGTATTTTTCGATTACCTTTTGCGTTACATGAAGCCAATCATGTGCCTGGGCGTGTGGTGCGGCTTTTGCAGCGTTTTGCAGACCGTATCTACCTTCCAGAGGGCGTCACCTTGCCGCATGCGCGCAAGGATCGTATGCGCTACAAGGGCTATCCTGTGCGCTCAGATGTGTCTTTGTCGAAACCTCACAGCGCGCGTAGCGCTTTAGGTTTAGAGATAGATCGTCCTGTCCTTTTGGTTTTAGGAGGTAGCCAAGGCGCTGCTGCGCTGACCCGTTGGACGCAAAAAAATGCCCAAGCGCTGGCCTTGGAGGGTGTTCAGGTGTATTGCCTTATGGGTATGCAGGGCGGGCCTGAGAGGATGGAGACGCATAAGGATGCCCAAGGAAACCCCATAAAGGCGTATTATGTGCCTTTTAGTGATGTTATGGGCATTGTGCTGGCGGCTGCCGATGTGGTGGTGTCTCGAGCCGGGGCTGGATCTATCGCAGAAATCAATTTCTTCAAAAAGCCTACCGTGTATGTTCCCTATCCTTATGCTTGTGATGACCACCAAGCTGCCAATGTGCGCTATCTCCAGCATCAGGATGCTGGTGTTCGGGTTCCGGAAAGTGAGTTGAACCGTCTTTTGCCGGCCGTCCTTGGCCTATTGAAGGATGCACCCTTTCAGGAAATCCTCAAAAAAGGCATGGCAAGGCTAGCGAAAAAAAATGACGTGAAGCCCTTGGTTGACGATTTTTTGAGTCTTGTAGATTAGGGCGTGTCAAGTATGCTCTTTTTAGGAAGCAACGGTATGGGCATGGCGCCCTTGGCCCTGTACTGGCTGGAGTCTGGAGGCTGCGTCTACGGGCATGATGCTCAAAGGCGGCCTGAAGTTGAGGCTGCCTTGCAGGCTAAGGGGCTTGAGCGGCTGCAGGCACCGCGCCTCCCCGAGGGCATAGGGGGGGTAGTCCATACGGCAGCGATCCCTCAGGAGGCGCCCCTATTGCAGCAGGCACGCCGGCTGGGCCTGCCCGTGTGGCGGCGCGGAGAATTTTTGGCCCAAGTTGCCCAAAAGAAGCGCCTGATTGCGATCGTCGGCAGCCATGGAAAAACCACCACAACGGCCTTGGCGATTAGCCTGATGTATGCCTTAAATCTTCCATGGGAATACGTATTAGGCGCCTTTTTCCAAAAAAACCTGCCACCCGCCCGTTGTACCGGAAGCCCCTGGCTTGTGGCTGAAATTGACGAAAGCGATGGCACCATTGAGGGCTTTAACCCCGAATACACCGTCATCCTTAACCACGACTGGGACCATCCCACCCAGTATCCATGTGCCGCTGCCTTCAATGCTTGCCTAGGGCGCCTTATGGCCCGTACGCAATCGGGAATTTTGCTACCCCAAGGAGAACCGCTCTTGCAGGGCTTGGCGAACGAACATGCCCGCTGCCCTTGGCGTACCTATGGCCCTACGGGCGATTACATCGCGATGCCGGTAGCAGGCTCAGGCAGTACGCAAACGCTGGTCCTTGGGGGTCTTTTTGAAAAAGGTCTCGTCACGCTCCCGCTCATGGGGGCCTTCAATGTCCATAATGCCACAGCGGCCCTAGCAGCCATCAGCTGGGCCAGTGGGGCCAGTGGTCGTACGGCCTTTGCGCCCGAAAGCTTCAAAGACTTTCCTGGTTTGCAACGCCGTCAAGAGTGTCTTTTGGATACTCCTGAGCTAAGCGTTTATACTGATTATGCCCATCACCCCACGGAGCTCCAGGCGCTGCTAGAGGGCCTCCAAGTGGCCTTTCCCCAAAAAACGCTCTACGTTCTTTTTGAGCCCCATCGCTACACCCGAACGCGCACCTACAAAGCGGCCTTCAGCGCCGTTTTGGCTCCCTTAGACCATTTGGGTCTCCTAGACGTCTATCCTGCCAGTGAAGCCTATATCCCCGATGGCGACACCCCCAGCCTCCTAAAAACCCTCCCCAAGGCTCGCTATTTGGCCGATTTTAAGGCTGTCGAGGCCTTTTTGTCCGACATCCCCAAAAACAGCTTGGTGCTTTTTGCCGGTGCTGGGACGATCCATCAAACGGCAGCGCAGTGGTGTAGGGGGAGAGGGAAGGGAAGGGTCTAAGGGGCGCTTGCGCCCCTTAGGATCCCCTTTCCGATAGCGATTTATTAAAATGCTGGCGCATTTTAGATA
>JANYDI010000076.1 GCA_025363695.1 Opitutia bacterium | reverse complement strand
GGGGATCTACCGTCTTGGCAGTCAAGAGCAAAAGTCTAAAAATTCATAATTTTTTCGTAAACTCTGTCGTTTTTTACCATAGAATTTAAGCATAATATCATTTTGCGTATGATGGCTACCAGTGCAACTTTCGCAGCTTTTCCTTTGGCCCGCAGCATCTGGTAGTACTTTTTCATTTTTTCATCGTAACGAATGGCCGATAATGCCGCCATATATAACGCTCTTCTTACGGTAGCTCTGCCTCCGCCAATGCGGCTTTTGCCCACTGTTTTTCCGCTTTCAAACGTCCTTGGAGCCACGCCAACCAGGCTGGCGATCTCCTTGTTACCTATCTTGCCAAGCTCTGGCAGCTCCGATATAAGGCTGTTGGCCGTCTTTTGGCCCACTCCTACGTGGCTGATAAGTATCTCTTTTTTCCTACGCATTTCAGCGTTTTGGGCGATGATTTCGTTCATTTCTGCTAGAACTTGTTCAAGCTTTTTTTCTATAAACTCAATATGCTCTTCTATCAACGCTAACGACTTGCCTGACAACATCTTAGCCCTGCATTTATTCGCTTGCAGAAGCATATCCAGGTCCGATTGCACAGATCGCAAGTTTTTCAACTCCAACTGCTCCTCGCTCATAACCTCGCAAACAGGCTTTTTATCATGCATATATCGCCCATACCTTTCAAGCAGCCCGCTGTCCGATTTATCGGTCTTAGCAGCCCGCCCTTCAAGCATCGCAAAGTGATGCACCTTGTTGGGATGCGCACGATGCACGCGGATACCCGCTTTGTTAAACGCAACCATTGCAAGCCTCTCGTAGCCCCCTGTCGATTCTAGCGTACACAGCTCCACAGTCTTTTTACCTATGCGGCCCTTGATGTAACCTTCAATGACATCCTTTGTGTTTTTTATTTTCTCGTGATTGCCATTCAAGGACATATCCAGCGTGTCTTTCGACACGTCTATGCCTACAAATATCTTGATTTCTGTGCTCATCTGTGTTCTGCTTTCTTCGCAAGGTTGTTAATGTTCAAAGTGCGTTCTACGGGATTGTATATCCGGTCTCTAAGACCATTCTACCGTTCGTACTTACACTTTGCAATTTGAGTGGGAGTGTACCTAGATCCCCGCGGTCTTTCTGACCAATCCAAAGGATGGTAACACTCCTACTCTTTCACTCTTGCCCACCATTTTGGGTTTTTCAAGATTGGATTTTCTATTTTTCAAGATACAATCCAAGGGGAGCTAGCTCCCCTTGGCCCTTCCCTTCCCTTCCTCCCTCAGTGCCGAATCTTAATATTGCTGCTCACCTGAAAGATACTCAAAATCATCCCCACGGCCGTAAGCCCCACTAAAATAAAGGCGAAGGCCAGGGCCCCTGAGGCCAAGCTTTTGGTGACAATGTTGAGGGTTTGGTCGAGTTCTTCACGGAAGATACGATTCGCCTCAAAAAGGCTGTCCTGGATGGAGCCGGTGTTTTCACCAATGCTCAGAATATCCAGGGCCAAATCCGGCATAAAGCCTTGCGCGCGAAAGGCCGCTGAAAAGGCAGCGCCTTCGTTGATCTGCACCCGTGCGTTGCGGAACTGCCCTTGTAGGACGGTATTCTTGATGGTTTTTTCAGCTAAACGCAGGGCTTCCGTCGTATTGATGCCTGAAGAAATCAAGGTGGCAATGAGGTTAGAGCTCTGATAAAGCTCCGAGTAATTGACGATTTTTCCAAGGAATGGGAGTTTTAGCAAAAATCTGTCTAGGGCCAAACGCCCTTTGGTGGTTTTATAGGCGCGCATAACCGCAAGCGTTGTGATAATCAGGCCCACAATAAAAAAAGGACCGCCCTTGAGCATGACCTGAGCGCCCGTAATGAGGATTTGCGTCACCCAATTCATTTTACCGCCCAAAGACGTCACCATACCTTGGATTTTGGGCAACAAGAAAAACAAAAAGAAGCAAATCACGCCGATCACCATCACGCAAATAAAGGCCGGATAGCTCAAGCTTTGGAGGATTTTTTTGCGCAAGGCCTCCTTTTCCTCCAGATGAGCAATCATGTTTTTGAGGATGGGCCGCATATTCCCCGTGGCTTCTCCCGCCTCAGTGAGGTGACGAATCGAGGCATCAAAGTATTCCGGAAACTGCCCCATCGCCACGGCCAAGGGGCGCCCTTGGCTGATTTCACGCCATAATCCTTGAGCTAAATACTTAGGCCCCGGATCACTCAGGCGCTGGCCCAATAAGCGAATCGTGTCCCCCAAGGCCATGCCTCCTGTTTGCAATTGCAGGATTTTCTTCAAAAACCCTAAAACAATCTGCCGCTTCGAGCCCCGGATATCCTTAGGGTCCACCTCCACAGGCTTTGCCGCCTCTCCACCCTTTACCGGCGCAGCGGCTGCCGCTTTGGGTATCGGCTCTCCAGCGCTCGCGCTCAACACCAAGGGCCGCAGGCCCTGCGCCCCCAGCATTTGCATCGCCGCTGCCTTTGTCGGCGCCTCCAGGCTCCCCGTCTGCGTTTGACCAGTTTTGTTTAGGACTTTGTAGTAAAATTTCATAAAAAGTTGAAAGGCCAAGGGGAGCTCGCTCCCCTTGGATCCCCTACCGGTAGCGATTTATTAAAATGCTAACGCATTTTAAGTAAATCGCTACCGGGAAGGGTGATACAAGGCACCCCACA
>JANYDI010000033.1 GCA_025363695.1 Opitutia bacterium | reverse complement strand
TTTTTAAAAATCGCTACCTGGGAGGGCATACTAAGGCCTCCACGGATCGCGAAGCGATCCGGGTGTGTTTTTCGAACTGCTTCAACCCGGTTTGAGGAGTGCATTGGGGCTTCAGGCAAGGAAGGGAAGTGCGTAGCGCACTACGGTGCATGAGTCACTTCAGTGACGCCGTCCCAACCCCCAATAACCCGCTAAACCCCAGCGACCATGCAAGCGGGGCTGCATAGGGCGCTGCGATAGCCTTTGCCACGAAAACGAGAAGCCAGGCGTATTTTGAGCAAAAAGGAGTCTTGAGCTTTTTGAAGTTGCTGCATAGCTGGGTCGTCGACATCGAGGTTCAGCACGTTGTCACAAAGGGCCAGGGCCATAGCGTCTTGTACTTGGCCGGGATTGGGTTCTCCCGCCGAGGCGGCCGAGGTATGGCTGGCATTGGCTTTTGAGCCCTTTTTGTTCTTCTGAGCCTCAAGGCGGAAATGCCTGCTTCTGTCCTCTTGGAAGCTAGGATCGTTTTCGTTTAGCCAGAACTCGGAACTAAAGGCGTTTTTGGCGGTCATGTGTACGGGGATTTTTTTGCCTTTTTCAGGGGTCTGGAGACTCAAGGAACTCTCTTGCTTAACGGCAGGTTTTGGCGACAAGGGACCTGGTTTTTTAATGTAGGCGTCATTTTCCTTCGTATGCAAATCTTCAACGGAAACGATTTTTGGTGAAATCAAGAACATGCGCTCTGAAGTACTGGTAGAACGAATTTTACTCTTAAACGCATAACCCAAGATGGGCAAACGTCTTAAAAAGGGAATACCGCTTTCGTTTTCGGTTTCTCGTTGTATAAAATAACCCCCTACCAGTAAGCTTTGATCCTGGCCAACAACGGCTTGCGTGTTAATAAAGCTTTTTTTACTTCTTGGAATCCCGTCTACCGTGTCACTCAGGTTGCTGCCATCCTGAATATTAATCAATAGACGAATCTGTGGATTGCCCTCTGTTTCGCTACTAGCAACAATGCTAGGCGTAACGCGCATGACTGTCCCGACATGCACGTCATAAAGATCCACCTCACGATCTCCGTTCACGCGAACGTAAAAAGTCTCGTCTTGGCTAATAATGGCTTCAATGTTATTGAACGTCACCACCGAGGGACGTGACAACACTTTAGCTCGACCTTGCTTCTCCAAGGCCTGTACATTGACCATAAACTGGTTACTGTTGGGGACAATACGCCCTGCGATATTGAAACCACTACTGGGTGCCGAAGAGGCGCCTGCAGGCCCTATCGAAAGACTACCATTCTTAGCGCCTGTCTGATTCCAGTTAAAAAATTCGTTCCCAAATTCCTGGCTAAAATCACTGTTTACGTCAATAATAGCTGCCGTAATGGTAATAATTTTCTGGGGTTGATCAAGCTGCTCAATGAGCTCCTGATAAAACTCCATTTGCTCTAGCTTATCTCTGATGATAACCGAGTTGCTCCGCACATCCGCTTTAATGAAAACATTGGCGGTAGAAGTGCTATGACCGGGCTTTTTTTCTGGGTCTTGGGACGACTCATCATCTTCCTTGTTTTTATTTTTATTTGCGCTTGTATTCGTATTAGGACGCTGAAGACTCATTCCTTTGCCCTTAAGTTTTGTAGGGCTGGGCTGCAGATCATTGTGATCCAGCTCAGCGCCTGGGCCCATACCGTTCATCAATTCATGTAACATCGTAGAAACGCCCGGAATGGTAATCGTTTGATTATTATAATTTACTGAAATATCTTGTGCATACGTATGCTTCAGTGGAAAAATCCGCACCACAAGCTCTGCCTTAAAGGATTCTTCTTTGAAATTTTCTAGGTTAATGATCTCTTCAATGTTATCGACAAACTGTTTAGGACCGCTGATATAGAACATATCATTGCTTTCCAAAAAACGAATCGTGTAATCGGAAGCCCTGATGCTCAGCTTGTCGATGAGGTCGCGTAAACGATCGGCGCTGTGCCCGGTTTTCAGGTTCAAATAAACCGTGCGCATAGTGTCCTGTTTATCGATATGCAGCATATTGCCATCAAAAAACCAGGTAAGCCCATAAGCCTGGGTAATCGTATTTAAAAAGGCTTGAGGCGTGGTCTTCTTAAAGTCGCCATTTACCTTGATGCCAGCAAAATCGGCATACAGTTTTGCGGGCATTTTTTGGCTACGAAAAAAACTTTGGAGAAAATCGGCAAGGTTTTCATCCTGCGCAAGCGTGCTGTATTCCTTGTAATGCCACAAGATACTGGAGTCTTCCCCTGAGGCCGTTTTATGGGAAATAGGCTCTGCCCCACGCAGTACAATCAGGCAACTGAGGCTCATGATCGTAAAGATAACTGGACTGCGCAGGTTAAGCATAAAAACAAAGGCACTCGAGATATTGATAGCTAATTATTGATTATGTATCAGCTTTTTAAGAATATCAATATTATTAATAAATTCATCCAGCTGCGACATGAGATCGCTGGGAAATTTGTGTATTAGGGTTTCAAAAACATAAACGCTATTTTGTTTTTCTCTCATGATAAATGGAACCTTGCGCTTAAAGAAAACAAAGTTGTAACGTAACGCTTTTTTCAATAAGGCTTCGCTTTCGTCCGAGTGCTCTTCTAGGTTAAGCAAGGAGTATTCCATTAACGGTTCCTGCTTGGGCCCTTGAGTAAAAAAAAGCGTCATTCCGTCGAGCGCCAAAACGTAACGCCCATCCGCTTGTTGCTCAATGGGAGGCTCGTCCAAAGCCTGCGCGATGGTCGCAAGACAGTCTTGCAGCGTGATGCCTTCATTGAGCATAATGCTTACACATTAGCCCCCGAGCGCGCTGCATCGTTATAGGAGGTCAAAATACTCACAAGAACTTGCCGAGCGCTATCAGACATATTTAACCATGCCTTAGCGGCATCGCTTGCTGAATTCCTTGCAACGTCATCCAGCTCTGCCAGGGCTCGTGCTACAGCTGCATCTTTCGTTAATCCGGCAGCTTGATACTCCATAACAGCCTGACTTATTTTGGCTAATCCGCTGCCGATTTGTCCACCAGCCTGGCCATAAAGGCTGCTTTTATCTCCAGCTGCCGTCGTTGTCCTAGCAGCAGCTATCTGCCCAGCCCCTGTTGCCATCAGCATGCTCCCTGAAATGATTTCACCGGCTAGTCGATACGCAGCGGCCTCCAGGTCAGACTCAGCAGCAGAAATCTTTTTTTCAAACTCACCCAGGGCACTCTCCTGAGAAAGCGCTATCATGCTCACGTGGCCCTCAATGGATGCCTGAATGATCAACTTGGTCAGTTGCGTCAGCGCTCCTAGGTAGCTTTGCGAGGCAGTCCCCTCTTTGCTAGCAATCTGGGCCAGGACCAAAATATCGGGGATTACCTTCTTTAAAAAATCCTCCAGTTGCGCCGGAATCTCTTCAGGCGAAATAGTGGGCGCAATCAGAGGAATCGCCAAATGCTGTCCTCCAGCAATGTCGATTTGATACTTACCATCACTTATGGTAAGGCTCGTAATATTTATGCCTAAATCAGCAGACAGTTTCTGCTTAATCGCCTCTAATTCTTGCTTGTTGGGCACATAGGGCGGGGGGGGTGGAGGAAGACTTGAAGCTGGATCTATCATAAAATCTCTTTCTATTTTGGTGCTACATAGCTTGTCATGGTGGTGGTGGTATTGATCATTGTCTGATCCTGTATTTTTAGGATATTTGAAACATTTCCATAAAGAGCCTGATAAAACTGCATAATCGCTTCCATATATTTTTGATTTACTTCTTCTCCTTCGTTTAAAATATCCAAGATAGCATCGATTACCTTCGCTATCTTCCTGGCCTCAGCAGCATCGAACTCTATCTTTCCGGTGACAATTTGGCTCGCTCCCTGTCCTATCTGGGTGGATCCCTCCACGACCATCGTTCCTTGTGTGAGTCGCTTAATGACTTGGTCGCAATTATTGGCACTGAGGTAAAGGTGCCCGCTCTCTTTCAAGGTTTTCGATGCGGCGCTTTGAGCGGTGTCTAGGGCCTTCTGTGTGCCTTCTGCTGTATTGCCGGGCGTAGCGGACTCGGTTGCGGCCGAATAAAGGAGCGTGGTGGAAGCTCCTAGGGTTTCGGTAGCATCCGTTAGGCCCTTTAGGGTCTTCTCATTGGCGGTTATGGCTTCATTGATGGCATTGAGTAAGTCATCAGCATCTTTTGTTCCTTCTTGCACGCTTGCTGAGGCAGGCTTTAGAATCGCTTGAGCACGCGTGACTAAAGTATTCGCAACCTCAACATTCTGCTCAGCAGCCTTAGCCAAAGATTGGGCGATTTGGCACAGTTTTCCGGCATCGCTGGTCAACAGCGTCGCTTGTTGCGCCGCAGCGCTAGCCTTTGCTTCTGCTGCAGCGATCTCTTGGGCTGTAGACGCAGGATTGGCCTTCAAGGCATCTGCCGCAGCCTGGAGCCTCTTAGCCTCGGCTGTCGCCTTGTCAGCTGTCATAACAGCCGCCTTGGCTGTATCTGAAGCTTTCGTAGCCGATTTCACGCTATCATTAGCCAAAGCAGAAGCCTTAGAAGCCTGCGCGGCCAATTTACTCCCAGCGTTGGCCAAGTCACCCGCAGGCAATTTAGTCGCTAGAGCGCTCACCTTAGTAGCGGTCTCAGCCGTTTTGGCAGCCAATGTTGCCGCAGCGGTAGTCGTTTCCATGGTCGTAGCCAGTATTTGAGTGGTCGTCCTCATGATGTTTGAAGCGGCTCCCGCCGCTGCTCCACCACCTAGGCCTGCCGTTATGTAGACCACAGCCACGACGATCCCTGCAAACATGGCCGCTTGCTGTGGAC